>CAWVVG010000410.1:0-3584 GCA_963932775.1 uncultured bacterium | reverse complement strand
AGCCTTGTTCGTCTTCCCTTGCTCCCCTGGAGATTAGGCTGTGCAGGCTCGGAGAGGCGATGCCCTGGCCCACGGCGATCAACACAAAGACGAGGATCATCGCAGTCGGCGGAGGTGCGAAGGGCAGGAGAAACAGTCCGAGGGCGAGCAATCCCACGCCGACGGGAAGGAGGCGACCTTCGCCGAAACGCTTGACTAAGCGTCCGATGAGACCGCCTTGAATCAGAATCATGGTCAGTCCAGCCACACCGAACATTCGACCGACCATGCGTGCATCCAGGTCACGAACATGTTCTGCGAACAAGGTAAAGCTGCTCTCCATGATGGCGAAGGCCATGGTCATGACGAAGGTGAGAACAATGCACAGCCCAATCACTGGGTGCTTGGCTACGCGGATAAATGAGCGTGGGTGAATCGAGCGTTGTGGGCGCTGCGTATCGGCTTTTCGAGTTTCCTTGAGCCAGACGACTGCGGCCAAGAAGTTCAATGCGGACAAGCCGGCGGCGAACCAAATTGGAGCGGCGAGGCCGTGAACGGAGAGCTCGCCTCCGAGGAAGGGCCCCACGGTGAAGCCAAAGCCGAAGGCGGCCCCAATAAGGCCCATGCCCTTGGCACGGTTCTCGGGCTTGGTGACATCGGCCACGCAGGCTTGAGCCGTTGAGATGTTGGCGGCCGCAGCACCGTGCAGCGTACGAAAGACAAAGAGCATGGCCATTGACTCGGCCCAGGCGAAGCCAGCCAAGCAGACGGTCGCCATTCCGATGCTGAACAGCATGATGGGTCGTCGGCCAAAACGGTCGCTCAGGGCTCCCCAGACGGGGGCCATAAGGAATTGCGCCAAGGAGTACACGGCCATCAGCAAGGTCACAGCGACCGGTCCAGCGCCGTATTCTTCTGCATAGAAGGTCAGCAGCGGAATGACGATGCCGAACCCAACCAGGTCCAGAACCACTGCCAGCAGTACGGGAAAAAGCAACTTCATGTGGGCTCTCCTGGAACTGCAAGTGTAAGGGAACCAATCCCAAGGTCATCGGAGAATAGTGTTTCGACTTGTGCCATGGTCTCCTCGACGATGGAACGACTGACTTTGACCACGGAATTGGGGTGGACAACCGCCTTATTTCCCCGGGCCAACTCCAATGTCCTCCCTGCGAGTAGCATGGGGAACAGGCAGAAGCGTCGAAGTGCTTCCTCCTCACGGGGAATTGCTAAGATGTAGGCCATGGCTTCAGCGTACAGCGCGCGTGCCCGAGCGTTGACCAAATCGACGGCCAGCACCCCATTTTGTGCGTGGGACGGGTCCGTAAGTTGCTCAGCGGTGGTGCCCGCTTCCATCAGGGCAGTCTCCGGAACAAAACACCATCCCCGGGCCCAGTCGTCCGTGACATCTTTGATGATGTTCGTCATCTGCAGGAGCGCCCCAAAGCCACTCGCATGGGATCGGAGGCGCTGGCTATGGACGTGGAGTACGGGGGTCGCAATCAAAAACAAATCGGTCAAGAAGTGCCCGACGGTTCCCGCTACAAAGTAGCAGTAGCGATCCAGGTCTGCGAAGCTCCGCAAGGTGATGTGGCCGTCGCCGTATGCATGTCGTCGAGCGTACAGGGCCATGCCGCCGCTCATCTCGCCCACCCAGGTTCGCATGGCCTGCTGGGCAGGAGGCGGAAAGGAGTGCATCGCGGTGAGGATGCGGGAGATGCCGCGACTCAGCTCGCCATCATCGTCTTGGGGCAGGACATGGGCATCCGACTCAAAGGCGGTGCAGTTTCCAGTGGCCAGGGCATCCTCGAATCCGGTAAACAAGCGGCGGCGAGTGGCCCAATTGATACTGGGAGTGTCCTCGACGGTGTCGATGACGCGGCACAGGAGGTAGCCCACTGTGATCCACGCCTCGAGGGGCTCCGGCATCATTTGAATGCCGATGCTGAAGGTGCGAGACACCTTCGGCAACATGGTCCTACACCAGTCGAGGTCGGTCATCGGTCCATGATTCCAAGGATGGCTTCGTGAATGTGGCTGTTGGACACGGCCACGCCGTCGACCAGTGGTTTCGGACGGTTGAACAGGTAGGGCGCACCGGTCTTGTCCGAGCAGCGCCCGCCGGCGGCTTGCACGATTGCGACGCCTCCGCAGATGTCCCATTCACTGCGGGGACGCGGAGTGAAGGTCGATTCGGCCTGTCCTGCGGCGACGAGCCCAAACTTGTAGGCCACAGAGCCCACCGGGACTGGAGTCAGGACATCCATAAAGTCGTCGAACCACCCTTTCTTCATCTCGGTGCGAGAACACACCACCTTGGAACCCTGCAGGGTGTCATGGTCGGTGACATGAATTGGTTCACCATTGAGCCATGCACCCTTGCCGACGATCCCTGTAAACAGTTGTTCTTTGATGGGGTTGTACAGCACGCCCACTACCGCGCGGCCGTCGATAACCAGGCCCACACTGACCACAAACTCGGGAATTCCGAGGGTGAATTCACGGGTTCCGTCGAGGGGGTCTACAATCCATACGTGAGACTTCTCAAGGCGCTCGGGGGTGTCTGCCGTTTCTTCACTCAGCCATCCGAATTCCGGGAATGCAGAGCGAAGTTTCTGCTCGAGAATTTTGTCAGCGGCGAGGTCCGCATCCGTCACAGGATTGTCTTCGCCCTTGTCGCGGACGGTGTATTCATCCTGGTAGAAGCCGCGAATTGCGGCCCCAGCTTCGAGTGCGGCTTCACTGGCTACTTCGAGTGCACGTTCCAGCATAGATGCCTCCCTTCGGTGGGCAGCCTCGTATCCCGTGTGGGCCGGGCTGCCAGCCAGGTATGGTTAGTCCTCTGCGGTTCTCTGGAGCAAGGCCACATCGACACTATCGTCGCCGTCAAAATCGCCCACAAAGAGCCGCTTACCGGTCCTTAGATATTGCTGCGGGTCATCGAACTGGACGTCGGCATCATCGGGAGACAGCGTTTCCACTGAATCACCGAATGTCTCGTGCCCAAAAAAGAGCCTCACATACCCGGCATCAAAGGAGTCCTGGGTCTCGGTGGGGTTCACAAAAGGGGCGCCCACTAAGAGGTCGTCGAGCCCATCCCCATTGGTGTCCGCAATGGCGATGCTGCGGCCGAATCCATCGCCGGGACTCGTGCCCTCGATGCGGACGGAGGCAGCGAGGGTTCCGCCGCTGCGAAGCACGGTCCCCATCCAAATCCGGACTACACCCGCCGCCTCACCGAACCCGGGTGCGCCGATGGCCAAATCCGCCATGCCATCTCCGTTGAGATCGCCTGTGGCCATTGAGAATCCGAGCCAGGCATTGTCCGTGGTACCGGTAAATACCATAGTGGCTTGTTCCGCAAGAGAGCCGGGTTGAGCCAGGTCGGCCCCTGAGAGCATGTAGACGGCACCTGCAGCGTCCTGAGGAATGGGTGAGTCGGCATAGGGCGCGCTGATTAGGAGGTCAGGCAATCCATCGCCGTCGATGTCATCCCGGCAGCTGAGGCCGTGGCCTGCAAGTCCACCGGTATAGGACCCAGTCCAGGTAGTGGACACGGCATTTCGTCCAATTTGAGGTGCTGCATCCGCGAGATCTTGGCTTCA
>CAWVVG010000409.1:0-3588 GCA_963932775.1 uncultured bacterium | reverse complement strand
TCCCCAATCATTGAACACGGCCACACCGTAGTCAGCGACTGTGTACTTTCTCAGCTCGATCGTGCCGTGAAGGTAGACCGTTCCACCGATGGGCTGAATCGCATCCGTCTGTTGCGCCCGACCCATGAGTCCAGCACAGCGTGCTGCATTCACCGGGTCGTCGAGGTCGAGGCCACCGGTGTAGGTTTCGGCATCACAAAGATACGGACCCAGATGTGCCCGGGTCCATCCGCGAACGTCGCTGGCACCGCCAAGCTTCAGACGCTCAGCGAATGGCACCTCAGCGAGGCCTGAACTCGACTCATATGGAATCATCACGCCACCACCAGCACGCATACCGATGGTCACATTTGGACGGAAGGACAGGAGGCGCCGAACCCGCCGGAACACCCGCACATCAGTTCTCGCTTCCAGGTAGTTGAAGCCGCCACCGAGGGGGCCGCCCGCTTCTTTTAGGCTCGCCACAACGTACTCGCCTGTGGACGGAAACAGCGCGTTGTCCCGTGTGTTCCAGGTGATCTCCTGTTCCAGAGACGAGAGTACATAGGGGTTGGTGAAGTTCAGACCAAACCGATTCTTACCGATAGAATCGTCTGCCGAGAGGTCAATGTATTTGAAGAATCGGATGTTGTATCCGAGGCGAACACTAAGCTTTCGATTGACGGCATAGCTGAGGTCCGGCCCGTAGGAGGGAGATAGGAATTTATAGCCCTCCTCCAGCCCATACTCACCATCCAGGGTGTTTGTCAGTTCGAAACCCCGAGCTGGGAAATGGGGAATCGTGAGCGCCATACTCGCCTGTGCAGTCGGGCTCTGTTCCGCATCTGAGCTCTCTGCATCCAGGGCATCCAAGCTGCCGATCCATCCGTAGCCAGGGCGGGCACGCGTAGTCAGATTCCACAGTCGATCGAAGACGTTTACATGCTGGAATTCCGCCAAGCCATGTACATCCTGCTTTCCACTTTCAATCTGTACGCCCACCCCCAGGCGAAGCTGTCGTGCTTTGCTCTCAGATAGCTCAAGGCGAACGGGGATTATCTGGTCACCGGGCTCGCTGAGGTCTGGCACCACGTTGACCATGGAAAATATTCCGAGCGCAAACAGCCGCCGCTGAGTGTCCGCCAGCGTAGACGCTCGAAAGGCTGCACCCTCTGAAATGGTGACTTCGGAGCGAATAAACTCCTCGGGAACTGAATAGTCGCCAGTGATCGTGACGGGCCCAAAGCGACAGGGCGGACCAGTGTTTGCCACTATCCGAAGGTCTACTGCGTGTTCTTCGGGGTAAGCCTCCACCTGAGACTCCACACTCGCGAAGCCAAAGCTCATGTCGTGCAGGCGGTTCAGCAGCATGCCTTCCGACTCGTGAACCAGTTCCGATGAGAACAGGTCACCCTCACTGATCGCTGCCTTTTTCTTGATTAAGCCCAAGAATGCTCCGCCAATCTGGTCTAATCCCTGCCACTCCATGGTTCGGACCAATGAGGGGGACCGTTCATGCACATACCCGACGACGGACACCACACGCGGACGGTTGCGGCGAGGCGAACCTTCCTGCAACGTGACTACATCCCACCCCTGTACCTTGGCATCAAAATATCCGTGATTGGCATACCAGGTCTCAATGCGCCAAGCGTCTTTGGCCAGTGCATCTCTATCCAACACAACCGCCCGTTCCGACGGACGAATCCACCATCCGTTCGGGCTCTGGCTCTGCTCCATAGCATTCCGAAGGGTGGAGTCCGGAGTGCCTCCAAGCCACCCCGAGTTGCCCTCAAACGAGATGGACTTCACCACGTCGCCACGGACTGGTGCCTTCGGCATACAGCCACCAACGAACCAAGATGCCCACAACAAGAGAGCACACCGGGAGCATCCATTTCGAATCAATCCCACCACTCAGTTCCATTCTAACGAGTCATACGGACCGGAGAATACCGGAATCGGAGGGGGTCCGGCCACATGCCATTCTTGACATGGCTCACTCGTCTCCATAGATGCGAGCCCTCAACCAACCAACCCGCGCAAAGATTCGCGCGAAATGAGGACAACATGGCCAAGAAGGCAAAGGGCGCTCGAATGATCGTCACCCTCGAGTGTACAGAGCAAAAAGATAGCGGTGTCCCCGGCATGAGCCGGTACACAAGCTTCAAGAATAAGAAGAACACACCTGGAAAGCTCGAGCTGAGGAAGTACAACAAGTTCCTTCGTCGGCACACGCTGCACCGGGAAATCAAGTAACACCAGGTTCCTTTCGTTTGGTCCTGTGTGTCCAAACACAAAAAAAGCCCCCGGAGCACCGGGGGCTTTCTTGTTTCTGAACCCAGTGGGCTTCAGAGCTGTTGTGAGTAGTACTCGATAACAGCCTGAGTGTTGACCTCGAGGGGGATCTCTGCTGGGTCAGGCTCTACAACCATCTTGCCAGTGGCAGCCGCAGGATCGAATTCCAAGTAGCTGGGGCGCACACGTGATGCACTCTGCTCGAGACGCTCTTGAATGAATGGCGTCTCCTTGCTCTTGTTGCGAATGCTGATCTCGGTGCCAGCATCAATCTGATAGCTCGGGCGATCAACCCGCTTGCCATTGATCATCATGTGGCCGTGAACGACCATCTGACGGGCGGCGGGAATGGTAGGCGCCAAACCGAGTCGCCACACAACATTATCAAGACGTGACTCAAGCAACATGACGAGGTTCTTTCCCGTTGGTCCCTTGCGACGAGTCGCCTCAGTAACGTAGCGCTTGAACTGCTTTTCACCGACGCCATAGTGGAACCGAAGCTTTTGCTTCTCAACCAAGCGAATCCGGTAGTCGGACATCTTGCCGCGACGCCGTCCGCCATGCTCGCCAGGTGGGTAGGGACGCTCAAGCGTCGCTGCGGTCGTAAGACCTGGGAGAATCGTACCGAGTGCTCGGCAAACCTTTAAACGGGGACCACGATAACGGGCCATAATAGACTCCAGATGTTGTTTCCGCCGTGGGCGGATCCCCGAAAAATTGGGGAGTTTTTTGTCGATGTTGTGACCCGTTGCGGGCGTCCCATCCGCTCCGAAGAAGCGTCTGAACTGAGCCCATTGGGTCGAGAAGCCCAACCTTCTATACTGACGTTGCAGACGTGGCAAGCGAAAAGGCGCCGGGACGCCCAGGGCTGAAGACACCAGTGTCTGCCGATACGACGCCACCTGGATCGGTGTAGGCAACACTATAGGCCTGCAGTAGCCCAAAAGTAGCGAGCCAATCGGCTTGCTGACAACGCATTGCCAGGCTTACACTGGACACAGGAGTGCGAATGCTAAAGACCCGCCATGGTTTTTCACTGATTGAGATGATGATCGTTGTTGCGATCTTCTCAGTGCTCGCTGTGATTGGCTTTGGTTCTACCCGGGACACCCTGCCCCGCTATCGCACATACAGCGCGGCTGAACAGTTCAAAGGCAATGTGGCGACCTGCCGTATGGCTGCCATCCGCAGCGGCTATGAATGCCGAATCTTGATGAGTGACTACGACAACAAGCCCGCCACTCTCACGGCCGAAAATACCGGTGAGTACTATCTTCAGTTGGGAAACAAGAGCAGTCAGTCCGACGATTT
>CAWVVG010000408.1:0-3630 GCA_963932775.1 uncultured bacterium | reverse complement strand
CATATCCGTGATCTCCTCGTACCTATCTTCAATCCAGTCGCCGTCGGAATCCGTGTCTCGAAAATCCGGACTGCCATCGCCATCGGTGTCGATCGGCAGTCCATCTGGACCGGGGGGACCCGCCTCGATCGCATCTGGAATGCCGTCGTTGTCTGCATCGAGGTCCTGGTAGTCCGGCATACCATCCCCGTCTGTATCGGTGGCACCAGCAGGGTTGTAGCGACCTTCCACCTCGTCGGTAATTCCATCTCCATCGGTGTCATCCGTCTCGGGTTCCACGGGAGCCTCGGTGTCCTCGGTGGCCGAATCAAGAGACGAACCGGAGCCATCTGAGGTGTCCTCCCCTCGGTCGCCTTTGACCGTGCGATATGGCGCCGAACGATCGGGAGTCGAGCAGCTTGTGACCGCTGTAAGCAGGCTGAGGGTAATGACCCGAATATCCATGACTGCACCGCCCCCATCGAACCAAACTATGTGGTAGCTAATTCACCATCTCGATCATCAAATACCAACGTACGCTCCGGCCACCGCAGAGCAACCAGCCCGCCCAGGAAATCCACTGATGTGCCCCGGGCCCGCTCCACGAAGCGCCTTCCGACACTGTAATCAACACAGAATACGTTTCGCCGAGGACCCGCCCAATCGGCAAAACCAGGGGTGGCCCAGACATCGGGCTTGCCTTCGACACGAGCCCCATCTCGGCGACGCCAGTAATGCCCGACCACGACCGCTGGCGATTCGTCGTAGTGATTCCACCAGTCGAATCGCTTCACGAACCGCCACTTCCCGCCTACAAAAAAGATCTCACTAAAGCTGACCCGCTCCTCGCGGCCGCTGGTCAACACCTTGATCGGGTGATTGCTCTGCCGCTCCTCGGCTGCACTGCCATGGGCTGGAAGGTCCCGGGTCGGCCGAACGTCGAGTCGTTTCAGCTCCGCAAAGGAAGCACGCTCCTTCTTTTCTTCCGACCACAGCCCCCGAGCCTCGTGGTCCTTGTGAATCTCGATGGCCCACTCTCGGGCCAATTCAGTGACATCGCCTTCGTCTGGTATGCGCTCAATCGCTGAGGAATGCCAGCAAGCATGAACCACCCGTAGGTCTGGCCGTTCGAGAACCAACGGCAGGGTCTTGAAGAATGCAATGTACCGTTGTGCAGCGGACGGTGAAGCCTGCACTGAGTCGAAGACCTGCTCCCGAATTTCATCGCCGTCGACAAATTGATGATGGTCCGAGGCATCTCCACGAATCCATCCGTTTCCTTCCTTTCGATCCCCGAGCAAGAGGTTCAGCTCGTGATTGCCAAGCACACAGTAGGCAACCCCCGCATCCACAAGCTTCATCACAATCTCGACCACTGCAGGGCTGTCGGGGCCTCGATCCACAAGGTCGCCGACAAAAACCAGGGGTCGCTCGACGGTACACGCCTCGATGTCGCAGCCCAGGCGTCTCAATAGGTTCCGAAGTGCCTCAACTTCACCATGCACGTCACCGATAATATCAACCGGTCCGTCGGGTAAGGTCTGCTTCAGTTGAGTCATATTGAACCTGTATCACACAGTCACCGCCCAAGAAACGGGCCATGCTGCGGATACTCAGGGTGAAGTTCGTATCTCTCTGCCCGCATCCACTGGGGCTGCATCGCCCTCACCGACCATTTGCGGAGCCTGGTCAAAGTCGACCACCAGCCCATCCATGTCCTCATTGCCCATGAGGGCACCGCCTTCATGCAATACAGCAAAGCGCTCGCCAACCTCTGCGTGCCCATCTTGGTCACTGTCCTCATGGACCTCCAGAACGACCGGGTAACCGTGCCATGGAAAGGCGAAATCAAAGGCACCGGGCCGCTCAACCAGCACGGGAGGAAACCGAACATCCGCACCATGACCACCCACGCCACAGGTGGGCGCCTGGGGCGTACCGCCATTGGATTGATCGGCGTTGGCAGTGGGCGAAGGACGCACAAATGCCCCTACCTTCACGATGAAGGGGCCCGTGCATTGTTCGCACCGGATTTCACCCTTGAACACCGTGTGATGACCGGCACGAATCGCTTTCTGTGTGGACTCCGACCACTCCGATGTCACTGCAGGAGCCGGAGCCGGCGGTTGGGTCATGGTCGTCTGTCCCATGCGTGCCCCTGGTGGCAGCGTCTGGTCGACTGGCGAATAGGCCGCAGCCTCGCCTTTGGGTGACTCCACCGAAGTTGGGATGGGCTGCGGGCAACCCACAAGCACGGCACAAAAGGACAGCATCAGACGATTCATACGGGATAGACTACGACACCCACACGCTGGATGCCAATGTGAATCGTCGAGATTTCTGCGCCAACTCTGCCCTCGGACTCAGCGCTGTACTGTGGCCGCGTGTCGTTCATGCCGGGCGGCACCCCGGAAAGGCAGCACTCGACGGGCAACAGCGGATGTTTGACCCAACCCGGCACTACCCGAGTGCAGAAGGGATCGTGGACCCAAAGACTGGGCACCGGTTCTTTTTTCACTACCACCGTCCCGATGAGTTTGGACACTTCCACACGTTCTCAGTCGACCAATACGGCGCCCCGGTTCACGTCGCGATGATCACCATCAACGATGCCGGACGAGCAACCCACTTGAGCACCACAAACCAGTGGGTCACAGCCACGCGCTACATTCCTGCCGACCAGATGAAGCCATTCATCGATGGCTTTGCCATGGCCACACACGCCCATAAAGATCCAGCCTTGGTGACCTTCATCTCGGAATTGATTCATGGAAATAGGGCGAAAATATTGGACCTATACGTCGAACGGGACCTGTGGATAGAGGGCTACAAAAAGAACTCAGCAGGCGACCCTTTTAAGGACGAACAACACGAAGTGTTGTCGAGCATAGAAATCAACGGAGAACACCCATGAGTGCATGGATTTTAGGTCTGGTACTGGCGTGCGGCGTGCAGAGCCCCGATGCGAAGGAGCCCGCTCAAGTGGGTGACCCCTCGGGCGCCTACGTATCCGCCAAGACAGGGGCATTGACGGGCCCCTTCAACAATCGGCTCGAGACTGCCGATAGCCCCTACCTAAAGATGCACGGCCATGACCCGGTGAACTGGTACCCTTGGGGCGACGAAGCATTCGCCGAAGCCAAGCGCCGAAACGTGCCTGTATTCTTGTCCATTGGCTACTATGCCTGCCATTGGTGCCACGTGATGCACCGGGAGAGCTTTAAGGACCCCGCACTCGCTGCGTTCTTGAATGAAAAGTTCGTCGCCATCAAGGTAGACAGAGAGGAGCGACCAGACATCGATTCGCTGTACATGGATGCAGTCCACCTGCTGAATCGAAACAACGGAGGGTGGCCCGCAAGCATTTGGCTGACCCCAGACCGCAAGCCCTTCTTTGCCGGCACCTATTTCCCACCAAAAGATCGCCATGGTCGCCCAGGGTTCCGCTCCTTGCTCGAGCGCATCGACACAGACTGGACGACCAAGCCCGCTGACATCGAGACCTTTGCTGAGCGCACCCGTGGGCGCATCATAAAGCGCGCTCAAGGCGGCGGCGAGGGTGTCATACCGGCCGACATTGGCGACATGGCCGCCGACCGCCTTGCCGTGTCGTGGAGCCCTGAGACCCGAGGCTTTGGCACACGTCGACAA
>CAWVVG010000407.1:0-3635 GCA_963932775.1 uncultured bacterium | reverse complement strand
AGCTGCGTGGTCTCAGCACCCTCTCCAATAATGAGTTCGGTCGATCCCCCACCGATGTCGATGACGAGCAAACAACCCGGGGACTCTACGTCGCGCACGACCCCCCGATAGATCAAGCGGGCTTCCTCTCGTCCGCTGATTACGTCGATGGGGTGACCAAGGGCGTCGCTGGCCTGTTCGAGAAAAGAAACTACATCCTTGGCTTTGCGCAAGGTGTTCGTACCGACCGCTCGGACGTGACCCTCTGGGAAACCCCTCACCCGCTCACCAAACAGGGTCAGGCATTGAATGGCTCGGTCCTCTGCATCTTGAGAGAGGCCACCGGACTCATCGAGACCCGCCGCCAAACGAACGCTCTCTTTAAGGCGATCAACCACCGTAAGTTGACCGCGCTCACCCTCCTGCGCAACGACCATATGAAAACTATTTGAGCCGAGGTCAAGGGCCGCGAACTGCCGGGAGGGGGGCTTGGACTGTGCTTCATCCATCCCCCCCACCATAGTCGATGGTCGTTGATGGCGGGCCGCCAACAAAATGAACGGGTGTTCACATTTGTCCTGCGTCCGCGTTATCGATCCAGACAACGACCACTCTTACAAAGGATTGTCATGAGCGACGTCAAGCCTCAAGTCAGCGAAGAAGAATCACGGCGAGTTGCCGAAGAATCCCGGGAAACCACCTGGAAGAACCCCAGCTTTATGAAGGAGTTGTTTCTCGGAAACTTCCAATTTAAGCTCATCCACCCGTACCCAGAGCGTACCGAGTGGCGTCCCGAATTCGAAGCCTTCTTTGAAAAGCTCACCGTCTTCTTGCGAGACACTTGGGATGCGGTCGAAGTAGATGACAGCGGCGAGTACAACATGGGGCATGTCGCCCAGCTCGCGGAAATGGGCGCCTTTGGAATGAAGATTCCAACCGAGTATGGCGGACTGGGCTTCGACCAACTCGAATACGCACAGGTCATGGAACTCTTGGGCTGCTGTGACGGCAACTTGACTGCCTTGTTGAGCGCCCACCAATCCATCGGAGTGCCTCAGCCATTGAAGCTCTTTGGTTCTGACGAAGCCAAGAAAAAATACCTGCCTCGCTGCGCTGCTGGAGAGATCAGTGCGTTCGCCCTTACCGAGCCCGAAGTCGGCTCCGACCCCGCACGTTTGACCACGATGGCCACCCTCTCTGAAGACGGCACAGAGTACGTCATGAACGGAACCAAGCTGTGGTGTACCAACGGTACACTCGCCAAGATGCTGGTCGTAATGGCCAAGCATTCCGAATCCGGAAAGATCTCTGCTTTTGTCGTCGAGACCGAATGGGAAGGCGTGAAGGTCGAGCACCGCTGCCACTTTATGGGACTCAGAGCCCTGGCAAACGCGGTCATCACATTCACCGATGTGAAGATCCCTGTGGAGAACCTGATTGGCAAGGAGGGCCGCGGATTGAAGATCGCCCTCACCACCCTAAACGATGGTCGTCTGTCCATTCCAAACACCTGTGTCGGTGCCGCCAAGAGTTGTCTCAGCACGGTCCGCAAGTGGTCCAAGCAGCGAGTCCAGTGGGGTGTGCCCATCGGAAAGCACGAGAGCCTCGGACACAAGATCGCTTTCATTGCATCGACCACCTATGCCATGGAGTCCATCGTCAAGCTCACGAGCTTCCTCTCAAACGACAAGAAGCTCGATCTTCGTCTGGAGAGCGCAGCATGCAAGGAGTGGAACACGGTTCGCGGCTGGCAAATCATCGACGAGACCATGCAGATCCGAGGCGGACGCGGCTACGAGACGGAGAAGTCTCTGGCAGCGCGCGGTGAGGATGCCTGGCCTGTAGAGCGTCTGATGCGGGACTCCCGCATCAACATGATCTTTGAGGGATCCTCCGAAATTATGCACCTTCTGATGGCACGTGAAGCCGTTGACAAGCACCTGCAGGTTGCCGGCGCCATGGTCGACCCCAAGTCCACCATCATGGACAAGCTCACGGCATTGCCCAAGATCGGCATGTTCTATTCCTGGTGGTACCCCTCCCGCTGGTTCAAGGGCTTGTTCACCCCCAGTTACTTGAAGTACGGCAAATGGGCAGGGCACCTTCGGTTCATCCATCGGTCCGCAGCCAAGCTCGCCCGCGAGAGCTTCCATGGCATGGTGGTCTATCGAGAGAAGATGGAGCGGAAGCAAGTCTTCTTGTTCCGCCTCGTCGACGTGGTCAACGAGCTGTTCGCCATGTCAGCCTCGATCTCACGTGCCATCGCCCTCGAAAAGCGTGACGCAAAGGGAGCGGCGGCCGCAGCCGAGCTTGCCGACATGTTCTGCAACAATAGCCGACGGGTCGTGGAGGAACGCTTCTACCAGCTGTGGAACAACGATGACGACCAAAAGGTGAAGGTCACCAAGTCGGTCATGAACGATGATCACATCTGGATGGAAGACATGCCCGATCTCCTGGCACCTCCAAGCGAAGGTTCCAAAGACGTCGAGGCACCGGCTGCCCGATAAAGAGGTCACTATTTAAAGAGGGCCGGCGCTTGCGTCGGCCCTTTTGGGTGGTGACGGTGATGATGAGTGGAACTGACCCGGTCCCCCCGAACAGTTCCAAGGCGTTGAAAATCCATGTTCGGCATTCGAATCCCCGTTAGGCGCTCGCCATGATCCCCGTGACTGCCGCAATTATTGCCCTCGCAGCTGGTGTCGCATTGGTGCCCATCGCACGGGCAAAGCCAACGCGCCTAGCCATTCTCGATGGGTTCATGCTGGTCGGAGTCGGTGGCGTATTGGTGATGGGGCTACTCCCCCACTCTTGGGAAGCCGCCGGTTGGTGGTCTCTGTTGGCCCTCGCAGCAGGAGCGGGCCTGCCGGCCTTGCTGGAGCGGGGACACCACCACGATGACGATGCCCACAGCTCGCTGGGGTTCCTGCTTCTCGCCGCCACTGGACTTGCCGTGCATGCCTTTCTAGACGGTGGTGCATTGGCCGCACGACAACTCGATGACGGTGAACACACCCGGGCCCTCGAGCTCGGTGTACTCCTCCACCGCCTCCCCATGGGGGTCATGCTCGGCATGCTGAGCGGACAACACATGAAGCATGCCTGGGCCGCGGCGAGCATTGTCGCACTCGGAACCATTGGTGGCTTTTACATCGGTGTCGAAACCTTGCCCATGCTGAGCTTGACGGGACTGGCACTGTTTCAGGCACTGGTTGCTGGCACCTTGGTCCACGTAATCTACACCCACAGCCCCATTCGCAGCCCCAGCGGCCACAAGCGGGCCAACTCCATCGGCATGTTCATCGGGCTCGTGTTCCTGGCAGCGGTGGAAGCCCTTCACCATTGAAATCCGCTCAGATGCGTTAAGCCGAGCCCTCATACAACCTCAGCACGAGAAAAGTCATGGCCAACTACACGCCCTTGACCGCACCGGTACCCTCCACCGAAATGCCGAAAGGCATTCCCTACATCGTCACGAACGAGGCCGCTGAGCGGTTCTCCTTCTACGGGATGAAGGGCATTCTCATCATCTTCATGACCAAGTACATGCTCGACGCCCAAGGGAGCGAAGACTTCATGGGAGAAGATGAGGCCAAGGGCTACTACCACCTGTTCACTTCAGCCGTGTACTTTACGCCAATCCTCGGTGCCATCAT
>CAWVVG010000406.1:0-3643 GCA_963932775.1 uncultured bacterium | reverse complement strand
GACGGAACGTCATCTCGGACGATCACGCCAAGAAAGTCATCTCGGTGTCTGAGGTAATCAAGTTCTCATCCAATATCGGGGCAGCCAAGCTTGCATTTCTCCTAGGGGCAGAGCGGTCCTTGGACTACCTGAAAGGCTTTGGTTTCTCTAGGCGAACCAATACAGGCCTGTACGGGGAAGCCCGTGGAGTCATGCGGTCCGCCGCCGACATCAAGCCCATCGAACTGGCCACTACATCGTATGGGCACGGCGTCACATCGACGGCCATGCAGCTTGCATCCGCTATGGCCACAATCGCAAATGATGGCGTTCGCATGAACCCTTTCTTGATCTCAGAAATTCAAGACTCCAGTGGGGTTCCAGTTCGTATTTTTGAGCCAACTGTGGACCAAAGGGTCGTCTCCAAAGAGACCGCACGGCAAGTGCTTGAGATGATGGCCACCGTCACGGAAGCGGGAGGAACCGGCACCCATGCGGCAATCCCCGGCTACAGCGTTGCCGGGAAAACAGGGACAGCCTGGAAGCATGTGGATGGGAGCTACTCGCGCACCGAGCGGATCGGCTCTTTCATCGGCGCGATACCCGCTGAAAACCCGCAGCTCGCCATGGCCATCGTGGTCGACAACCCAACCAAGGGATCTCGCTACGGCGGCCCCACAGCGGGCCCGGCATTCTCAGAGATTGGGGCAGCGACCTTGCGCCTGCTTGGAGTGCCCCAAAACCCCACCCTCTTGACGCCAGACGCAACCGGCAAGAACGAAGCCAAACCCACAATCCCAACGGCCCCACCCGAGCTCCGATGGGCCGAGCGTGGAAAGTTGATCGCCCCAGACCTTAGCGGTCTCAGCATGCGCGACGCACTCACAACTCTTGAGGGGGCAGGTCTTGCTCTCCAAATCAAAGGCTCTGGCCGAGTAATCGAACAGAGCCCCCGCCCGGGACATACTTTGCGTCCCGGCGATCGCTTGGAGGTGGTTCTCCAATGACCCACCTCCGCTCCAATCAACCCAATCCATGTTTTCCCCCACCCGGTATGAAGGGGCGTGAATGCGACACAGTGTGGAGGACTGCCCCCCAGGCAGCTCTCCGACGCGACAATGAGAAAGGCCCCACCTTAGCGGCCTCCTGGACCCCACTCCCTGCCTCTGGAGTCCAGCCGCTTCCTTTCTCAGACGTCCAGCGCTTGTCCAACCCCGCTCCTGTTGTTTCCGCTGATTTTGAAATTCTCAGCGCCCCTTCTACCGGTCCCTCCCTTGTGGGGGATTCTCAAGCGACGTCTCGACTCAAAAGCTGTTCCCAGCACTCCACGTTTCCCTCGTGAATTGAGCCTGGGGCGTCGCGTCCCTTTTCCATCCTCCGCTGCTCCTCCCCGCTGCCCCCAATGCTCCTCTCTGTACTCGCCGCACAATTGGATGCCATCTCCGTCGATGGTTCCACAGATCGCTCGATCGAACGGGTTTGCTATGACTCGCGCACAGTTCGGGACTCCGACCTGTTTGTGGCCATTCGCGGCGAACAGGTAGACTCCCGACGATTTGTTCCGGACCTCGAGGTGGCTGCGGTTATCGCCGACGGCCCCGTTCGCGCTCGGCCAGGAGTAACCGTCATTCAAGTAGACAATGCGCGGCTCGCTCTCGCCCGTGCTGCCGCAGCCATGCAAGGTCATCCCGGCGAAGACCTGCCAGTCATTGGCATCACCGGCACCAACGGAAAGACCACTGTGGCTTGGATGATCGAAGCGATCATCAACGCTACCGGTAAGACGAGCGGTGTGATCGGTACCACAGGGCACCGCATCGCCGGGGCACCAATACACGCCAAGCACACCACCCCCGAGGCACCGGTCCTTCAGAAGCTCTTGCGGCGCATGGTGGACGAAGGCTGCGCCGCCGCACTGATGGAAGTGAGCTCCATCGGAATCGTGATGCACAGAACCGATGCCATCCCGTTTCGTGTGGGTGTATTCACCAGCTTCAGTAGAGATCACTTGGACTTTCATACCGATATGGAAGACTACCTGGATGCCAAGGCTCGTCTGTTCCACACCTTGCTGGCCCCCAACGGGATTGCCATACTGAACTCCGACGAGGCCGCCTGCGAAGGCATGGATACCGGCGGCCGAGAGACCTGGACCTATGGAATGGGGCAAAAGGCTGCGTTTAGAGCAGTGGACCTTCGCACCACAGTCGATGGAACACACTTCACAATGCTCACCCCACAAGGGGGTCACTCGGTTCTCTTGGTGTTGAAGGGCAACCACAATGTCATGAATGCCCTCGCTGCAGTGGCTGCAGCGACCGCTCTGGGTATTTCGACCGAACACTGCATCGCTGGAATTGAAGGACTCACCACGATCCCAGGACGCCTGGAGTCCGTCGAGAACGACAAGAACATTACGGTGTTGGTGGACTATGCACACACTCCAGATGCACTCCGTACAGTTCTGAAATCCTTGCGACCCCTGACCCGTGGGCGGATCCTGACGGTCTTCGGCTGCGGAGGAAGCAGAGACTCCGGTAAGCGACCTGAAATGGGAACCATCGCCGTCGAAGGTTCTGATTGGGTCTTCGTCACTTCAGACAACCCCCGCCATGAGAACCCGATGGACATCATCGGCGACATCGTTGGCGGGATCGATGGACCCCACAACGTCGAACCCAACCGCAAGAAGGCCATCACTGCGGCGATTAACTCTGCCAAACCAGGAGACATCGTACTGATCGCCGGGAAGGGACACGAAACCACCCAAATCACGGGGGACAAAGTCACCCCCTTCGATGACCGACTGGTCGCCGCACAAGCACTCCGGGAACTGCCATGATGTTCTCTGCAGAACAATTGGCACTCGCCACCCAGGGGCGCCTCGTCGCCGGCGGAACCCACGGACGGGTGTGTACGGACACCCGAAAAATACAGACCGGAGACTGGTTCCTGGCCATTCGAGGAGAACGCTTCGACGCCCACGAGTTTCTTGCAACTGCGGTTGATGCCGGGGCCACTGGGGTCATTGCGGAGCAGGTACCCGATGGGTGGTCTGCCGGACTCATCACCGTAAAAAATGGACTGGAAGCCCTTCAAAATTTGGCGCGTTTTGTTCGCAGCCAATTTAGTGGGCCCGTGGTTGGAATCACCGGAAGCGCAGGCAAGACCACCACCCGGGCCATGATCGGACTGGCTCTCGAGGGACTGGGAAGCGTCCACCAAACCGCTGGAAATTTCAACAACCATGTCGGATTGCCCCTGACCCTACTCGACCTGCCAGAGAATACCGATGCCTTGGTTCTTGAGATGGGCATGAACCACGCTGGAGAAATCGACCTGCTCCAGGAGATTGGCCGACCGACGGTCCGACTCATCACCAACGTAGGCGCAGCCCACCTCCAGGGGCTGGGCAGCATTGAGGCCATCGCTGCGGCGAAGGGAGAGATGTTCGACGGTGCCAGACCTGGCGACCACATCTGCGTGAACGACGACGACCCCCGGGTCAGGGCTCTATCCATTCCACAGGGCACAACCGTGCTTCGCTACGGCACCTCAGCAGACTGCGACCTGCGACTGCTCGAGGCCACAGTAGATCCCGACGAGCTGAGCACGAAATTCACGGTCGAACAAGGCACAAATCGTTGGACTGGGCGCCTATTGA
>CAWVVG010000405.1:0-3682 GCA_963932775.1 uncultured bacterium | reverse complement strand
CGTCTGCATCGGCATCCGCTTCGCCAGTGTCGTCGGCATCAGCGTCGGCATCGGCGTCTGCATCGGCGTCTGCATCGGCGTCCGCTTCGCCAGTGTCGTCGGCATCAGCGTCGGCATCGGCGTCTGCATCGGCATCCGCTTCGCCAGTGTCGTCGGCATCAGCGTCGGCATCGGCATCGGCATCGGCATCAGCGTCGGCATCAGCCTCGGCCGTCACTGCCGAGCCACTGTCGTCGATTTTGAGTTCGCAACCGGTGATGCAGGCAAAGGTAAAAGACAAAAGAATAGGCAGTGTGCGCATGGGTACTCCGTTGGAGCGGCAAGTAACCCTTTGATGGTTTCGGTAACAGTGTGCCGCATTTAAAATGAGCGGTTTTTTTGTTCCAAACAGGGCGTTCAGACTCAGTATTATGCGGAAAAGTGGGCCCATCAAACCTGGAGGACTCGGGGGGTAAAGGGCCTCCCAGAGACAGCGTCGCCAGGAGTTGGGCAGGCTTCCCGTCAGCATTTTAATGGGTAAGGGAAGGGCCGTTATGCATGGGCGGCCTCTCTTTTCCGGCACATCAATCCGCGCTTATTACCAATGCGAGGTTGTCTGCGTACCCATCGTTGTACCCCCCAAACCATGTTGCGTTAACCGTGACCACAGCCATGCGGACTCCAGCAGGGATCGAGCCTGACGAAACCCGCTCCACCAAGCCTGTTGCATAGCCACGCTCTGCGGCTGACACGGGGCCAATCGTCGCACTGGTGATGAGATCACCCGAGGCGTCAAAAAATCGCACGGTGACGGATGCTCTATCTTCTTGGGCAGCGTAGCCTCCGAGCCAGCCGCTCAAGGTCCAGCTGGCCCCCGAGTCAATCACCGATGCCAGCGGGCTGAGATCGATCTCCCATTTTGCTTCCGTGTCTGAATCGGTCCACCCACCGGCAAAGAAGTTCGCACCCCGGTCATCGGGTCCAGAATCGCTGCTTGTGGGGTATCCGTCTGGTGAATCGTACTGGACGACCGTGAGGTATCCAGAGTCGAACCAGCCTGGAATCCACGCGTCGGGGACCGAGGTATAGCCCTCATACCCACGCTCGTATTCTGCGTCTCCATTGAAGATGAGGTTCTCATCCAGCGCTGCCACGGGGGGGGCGGTGGACTCGAATCCCACCACAATGCCATCCATGTCCCAGCTCCCGTCCAACTCGACGCCCAGATGATGCAGAGCAGTCGGTACGATGTCGACGGTCTGAGGTGCTGGC
This sequence comes from uncultured bacterium, assembly GCA_963932775.1. Taxonomy (GTDB): domain Bacteria; phylum Myxococcota_A; class UBA796; order UBA796; family UBA796; genus UBA796. Next base: position 2,431 of record CAWVVG010000405.1, on the reverse strand, counting down.
CAGATCTCACCGGCTACGACCGACGGTCCGCTCACGATAAATGGGATGAGTCGGTGTTCGGGAATGTTGTAGCCATGTCCGAGCGCGGGGCTGCCCGCATGATCCGTGCTGACGATGACCAGCCAGTCTTCGTCGGCATAGGTGGGTCGTGCTTCGATTGCCGTGAGGATGTCTCCTATCTCACCGTCGGTCTTCGAGAGCATTGCCTGGTATGTGGCGTACTCGGCCCCATAGCCGGACTCGTGAGCAACGCCGTCGAGCTCACCGAACATCATCACCAGCAGGTCGATGTCGGGCTCCGCAGCGAAGGAAGCGACCTCTTCTGCGCACAGGGTGTCTGAGCTATCGTCATCCCAGTAGTCATCCGCGTACAGGTAATAGTCGTGAAAGGCGCTGAAGTCGGGGTCGGATGGAAGAACGAGTCCGGTCTCGATGGGCTCCCAGGACTGGCAGCCCCCCACCTGTGCATCGGGGTGGGCCTCTTGCAGACGCGAAAAGATATGAGGATAGTCGGTAAAGTTGGGATCTGAGAATGCGTTGTCGGGCACCTGATGTTTGTCCCAGTGAACCCCGGTGAGAAAACTCGACCATCCCGATCCGCTGATGGTTGTGCTCTCGGCTCGGGCGGTACGACTCCAGGCGGCGTCGACCATCAGCGCGTCCATGGTGGGTGTCTCGCTGGTGTCGATCCCTTCGGGTATGAAGCCGTCGATAAACACCAGCAAGGCTTTTTTGGGTGGGCTTTCTTCACCTGAATCGGCATCGGTACCTGAATCGGCATCTACATCATCGGTTCCTGAGTCGCCCGGGTCGCCGTTGTCACCATCGCCATCGCCATCGCCATCGACGGTCGTCCCTGTGTCGTCACCGTCGATGGCGGTGACCTCTTGGTCTGGGTCAACATCATCAACGGGGGTGTCCCACTTCGGCGTGCAGCCGAGGGTAGACACAGTGAGGAGCGAAAAAATAACCGGTCGCATGCGCCCTCCGAGACACCGAGTCTACACCAAGAACGGTTTGGTCAGACTTAGGTGGCTGCGGACCTCGTCAGCGGGCAGCACCCGCAGGACGTCTCGGGCCATGTCTTGCGGGTCCTTGAAGGGTAGTCCACTGGATGGACTGGAAGGAGTATTTACAGGCACTTATGCGATGTGTGTGCGGGTGAATTGCAGCCATTTGCGGCTAAACCCGCACAACTTTTGAGGCTGGGTTCTACAGCTGGACTGACCCGATCTGCATGTTGACGTCACCGAAGCTGCCACCGTCGTACCCCCGAAGCAGGGCATAGACAAAGAACAAGTGCGGGTGGCCATCTATCCGCCCAATCGTAGGCTCTCCGACGACGGATATACAACCGACGGTACCGCACGCCTCGGCTTCCAGCACGATTTCAGTCTCTGCCCAGGATGCAGAGAGTGCGTAATCGCCGCCCAGATATTCGATCGAGAGCACGTTGGATTCCCGGTGGAAATACAGTGTTTCTCCAGTGAAGAAGGGCATTGCCTCGTGGGTGGATGCACCATCGATCTTCTCCGGTAGATGCACGGCATCCATCCAGGTCCCGGCGGGGTAGGCCCCTGAGATGAGCGAGTAGACGAACATGTCCTGCGACGCGTCTCCGTCGTATTCGTTGTCCACCCAGATGGAGTCAACTTCGCCGTCTGCACGGGTGAACAGGTGAGGGTTTCCCTGCGTACCGGCGTCGGATGGAAAACCGACAGGGACCGCATTTAACCACTCCTTGGTGAACCCTTCAGCCGTGGGAGTGTATTTGCCCAGTGTGTTTGGCGTGCCAAGCTGAATCGTGGTGGTAAAGACATCGTGGCCATCGTCAATGGACTCACCGCCCCAATCATTGAACGAGAACAGGTAGGTGGCCTCATCTTCGGAGTCGATCCGTACAGACTGCCCGAACGGATTGAAGAGTGCCTCTCGGTTGTCGTCGACCGCCACGAGGAAGGGGTCGGCGTAGGTACCGTCGGTCTGGCGCTGAAAGCCGTAGAACAGGGTGGGGGGACTGAAGACGTCGAGCCCCCCGTAAAAGCTGGTGTGGTGCACGATCTGCCCGCCGACGATGCGCTCATCAAAGAAGCCCGGTCGTTCGGGTGCGGTATGGGGCCCGATCGCATTGAACACCCAGTCCCCATTAGTCGTCGCTTCGCAGCCCTCCAACGAGCCACCACAGCCTTCTGCTGAATAGAAGTAGGGAATACCGCTGAAATGGATCGGGCCCGTCTGAATGAAGAGCCACTGCCCATTGGCGCTGACAACCGGTCCGTCCTCGTAGCCCTCGGTGTTCACGAATGAGCCCGGTATGGCTGTGGGCTGCCCGACCCCAGAACGCACCCCGGCAAGAACAATCGGCGTCCGTGTGATGGATGTGTCGCCGTGGGTGACGACAAAGGGATACTCACCGGTCTGTGTGGGGTAG
>CAWVVG010000404.1:0-3684 GCA_963932775.1 uncultured bacterium | reverse complement strand
GAGACCTGGAGATCCATGATGAAACCCGACCGATCGACGTCGCCTCGGGGAATGGGACCTATGCATGCTCGACGTTGGCGCCAGGACAACAGAGTTGTTCGGTCCGCCTCTTTGAGGCATCCGGATCACGGCGACTTGAGGCACAGTCATCCTTAGGGCCCAATGGTTTTGCCAACCTGATTCAAGTGCAACCCGGTCCGGTGGATATTGTCGAAATACGGCTTGCCAGTGACGACGCGACGGCTGGGATGCCCTTTGGGATTTCATTGACGGTTCTGGATGCGTTCCACAATTCGATTCTTCTGGCCACATCAGACCTTGAAGCGCTGTTGTTTTTCGACTCCTACGGACCCATCTCCTGCGCCCATATAGGGACGGACTACCTGGAGCGAACGTATGCGCACGAATGCATCCTGACCTCTGCGGGGGATGACAACCGGATCCTAGTGGTGTCCAGCGGTACCGGAGGGTCGGGTGAGTCTGCGGAGTTTTTGGTCATGCCAGGCGAGTTGAGCGTTGTCGATGTCACACTCGATGCGTTGGTACTCAGTGAAGGCAGCACCGCAGGCGACGTAATTTCGGTTGCATTTGAGGGCCTGGATCCCTACGGAAATCGGGTCACTGGGGCTCATACACTGGGGCTTGAGAATGTCGCTGGAGGCATAATTCCGAGCGAGATGACGTTGACCGAAGGCATCGGGTTGAGCTCGATTCAGGTCCGTACCGCAAACCCAGGCGATTCAATCTGGGTAACTCTGGGCACACGGTTGTTGGGTGGCTCGGTTCCGTTCTCTGTTGAACCGGGCTCGGCGACGGGTCTGGCCATAACCGTCGACCCACCGTGGGCCTGGGTCGGTGAGCCCGTGGATGTTCGAGTGGCGGCAGTGGATGACTACGACAACACAGCAAATGCCGATGACGTTGAGGTCGAGTTGACATCTAGAGGGGGCCTAGGTCCGTCTGCTCTTCATGTCCTGGGAGACGGCATTTCGATTGCTTACACCTTTGATACCGCAGGAATTGGGGATCAGGTTGATTTGAATGGAGGCGGTTGGTTTGGGAGTTTTGGACCTGTCGATGTCGGCCTCCGATGCCCGGGCGTAGAGGGTGCGATTGGCTTCGATGGCTCGGACGATAGCCGAGTGTGCTTATCGGATGTCGGCGCGGCCACAGTGGAGGCCTCTTGGGGGCTCCCAGCCTATCTCCATGGCTCGGTCTATCTGAATGGAGAATCCGCCTACCGAGGAGCAGAGATGGAGACAGGCCTGGAACTTCCGGGTCCAGGGGCGGGCACCGTGACAGGGTTCTTCATCGATGAATCAGCTTGCGGTACCAGCGTCACAAAAGACTACTGGGTCGCGGCTGCAGGAGATCCCGTTGGTTTGGTTGGTTTTGCAGTGTCCACCAGTTCACTCGTGACGGGCCTCTCGGGGGGCTTGTCCGAGGCGGAGATTACAATCGATGCGGAGACCTGCACGGGCGATGGAGCGGGGGGAGAGTTGTTGACGGTTCGAAGCCGGGGAGGTGCCCTGCAGAGCGTGGACGGAACCCCCCTTAGCTCCACGGGTTCCGGCTTGGGGGTCACATTGAGTGAGGATGGCGACGGCCTGTTTGCGCTAACAGTGGCGGACTTTGCACATGCGGGACCACTGGATGTGATGGCTGGTACCGCGGATGGAGCGGCCTTTGGGGTGTATACAATGAGCGTGGCTGGCGATTCTGCGCCACCGCAGGTCTGGGCGTGTTCGCCATGGGGAAGAACCATGGTGTCGACCGATGTCCTGGTGGTCGAGTTTTCCGAGCCCATGTTGGTTGATGTCGATGTGGCCATCGACGAAGGGTGGGTGTTCTTGGCCTCCGATGTGGGGGGTGCGGTTGCCATCGAGTCCATGGAGTTGGATGAGGCCGGAGACACGCTGACTGTGTTTCTTGATGCAAGTATCGACACTGGGGTGGACGCTTGGACCCTGCTCTTGAGCGATGAATTTCGTGATGAAGCCGGCAACCGCCTGGACGGAGACAACGATGGTGTCCCGGGTGGCGACTGGACCCGTATGTTCGGAGATGTGACGGACACTGCCCCCGACGTCACCGACTGCCTGCCGTCCACTGGGTGGATTGCGCCAGATGGGGACGATGGGTCGGACCGCGAGGCAGACTCGGTGCGGTTGGCGCTGAATGCCTCAGGTGAGGCCGAGTGGTGGAGGCTTGATGTGACGACTGGGGACGGGATGTGGCTGTGGACGAACACAGTGAACAGCGGCCGCAGCATGGAGGGATTTTTGAGTTGGGGCGGTCGGGACGCTTCGGGCATGGTGGTACCCAATGGTGTCTACATGTTGCACTTGAGTGCTCTGGATATTCACGAGAACGCTGGCGAAGTATGTGTTGTCTCCATTTCAGTCGACAACCATGTCGGCATTCCGGCTGATTATTGAGGGACAGGATAGGGGGCCGAAACGGGAGCGATGTATGACCGATGAGCCGACACACGACGAAGCAGAGGCCCACCTTGATGGGCTTGGTGAACAGTTTTTGACTGGCATCGAGTGCATACAGAAGGGCGACATGGATGCTGCAGCTGAGCATTTCCAGAGAATTCTCCGGGTAGAGCCGCGATTGGCGGAGCCCCGCATCGAGCTGGCCCGCATTCTGCTCGAGACAAAACAACCCAAAGAGGCGGAAGCAGAAGTGCGGGAAGCCATTCGGATTTTGGAAGCAAAAGGGGTGTGGCTCGACACATTGCCTGAAAACCAGGTGAGCTCCATTGCCTTTGGTTTGTTGGGAGAAGCCCTTCGCACACTGGCCGAGTCTGACGGGGTGGTGTTTGGGCCTCCTGACGCTTGGCGGGCCATCGTGGAGGAGGCGCACGCAGCATTTAAGAAGGCCCGTGAACTCGACCCCGACAACTCACACGCAAATTACTGGGCCAGTGGGTTTGATGTGGATGCGGGCGCCGAAGACGTCCCTAGCGATTGAGCTTGAGAATCCCCGGGAACTGAACTCCAGCCCTTGGGTCGATCCCCTGAAATGCCGCCTGAGCCCGACCCATCTGCACGGTGAAGTCGAAGTTCGGTAAGTACACTCTCCCGTCTCTTGCGATGAGTTGTGCCGGTGGGTTTGGGAATGGCCCGGCAACGTTGAAGGCCCGCAGTACCGCTTGGTCCACATACCTGGACCCACTCGAATGAGTCACTTCAATGCTTTCCAGCGTTCCTGAGTCATCTAGAATCACGAAAACAGCCGTCTCATACATGGGCCGATTGAGTTGAGCCAGTGCCGCGGGCGGTAGGTTGTGTAGGTTCTGGCTCCAGTAAAAATTGACCAGCCGTCGAATGCGGTTGAGGTAATTGGCAAAACGAATCTTATTGGCGTTGAGGGCCAGCTGGTCTGCTGTGGGAAGGTCGAGGCGGTCGTTATTGGGCGCCCCCGCCACCGAAGATGCCTTGTGGCTTGCAGGAACTGGGCGCTGAAGACCGTCCTTGTTTGTCACCTGAAAGGGCGAGGGGATAGACGCGAGACTGCCGTCTTCATCCGGATCGAAGCGATCATTGCCCACCTGGGCACCGGTAGACGGTTCTTTCGCGTCCAGGTTCGTGAGGTCCTCAAATTTGAGCTCATCGTCCGTGGAATATTCTTCATGGAGAATCTCAGGGTTGACTCGATATTGCTGGGTCCGGGTTT
>CAWVVG010000403.1:0-3684 GCA_963932775.1 uncultured bacterium | reverse complement strand
CAGCGTGATGTCGTGGAGCATATCTGTGGGGGAGGACACGGGCTGGTGATCATGCCCACCGGCCACGGAAAGTCCTTGTGCTATCAGCTGCCAGCCATCGCGCTCGGTGGAACCACAATCGTAGTGTCGCCGCTCATCGCCTTGATGAAAGACCAAGTGGATGCGCTCCAGGCCAAAGGCATTGCCGCCACCTTGATCAATTCTTCTCTGTCCTGGGAAGAGCGCAGGGCCCGCACAGAGGGCATGATCGCTGGCAAATACAGCTTGGTCTACGTGGCGCCAGAGCGGTTCAACGACCGCTTCATGGACGACCTCTCCCGCACCAACGTCACACTCTTGGCCATCGATGAAGCCCACTGCATCAGCCAGTGGGGGCACGACTTCCGGCCCGACTACCTTCGCATCGGTCAGGTACGAGAGGCCCTTGGCAGTGTGCCCACCATCGCCCTTACTGCCACCGCGACCCCCGAAGTGGCCGACGACATCCTGGTCCAGCTGGGTCTGCCCAACGCCCGCCGCTTTATCACGGGATTCGACCGGGAGAACCTCCGACTCGAGGTTGCCACTGCACGGTCTCCCAAAGCAAAATTGACGATGCTCCCGGGCTTGCTCCAGACGCTGCCGGCCTTGGTTTACTGTGCAACCCGAAAGCACGTAGAGGAAGTCGCAGCCACCTTAGGCAAGAAGGGCTTCGCCGTCGCCGCCTACCACGCGGGGCTCAGCCATGACACGCGCAAGCGGGTTCAAGAGGACTTCATTCAAGGCCGCCTGCCCGTGGTAGTCGCCACCAATGCATTCGGGATGGGTGTCGACAAGGCGGACATCCGCACCATCGTTCACTTCGATCTCCCTGGAACCATTGAGGCCTACTACCAAGAGGTCGGCCGGGCTGGGCGAGACCAAAAGCCAGCCCATGCAATCCTGCTCTACCGGCCCGCTGATCGGCAACTACAGGAGTTCTTTATTCAGAACTCCCATCCACCAGCAGCAGATGTGCACCGGGTCTACAACCTGCTCTTGGCCCAGAATCAGAACCCCGTCTGGTGGAATGCAAGCGAGATTGCCCGTCATACCGACATTGAGGAGCGGCAAGTCCAGAGCTGCATCAGTGTGCTTCGACGCTTTGGCTTGACCGATCGAGCAGCATCTCGAAACCAGGATACTGGAGAGCCCCTATACGGCTTCCAGCTCACCCGTCCAGACTCCGCTCTGACACTGACTGAAGCCGAGATGAATCGCCGCCGCCATCACGCCTTCACCCAGCTTGAAAAAATGGTCGGATACGGAAACGCTTCCTGCCAACGACACACCTTGTTGCAGTACTTTGGAGAGACTCCAACGTGGGAGCGCTGTGGGCGCTGTACCGGCTGCGATGCGGGCCGACCGATGGTTGAAGAAGCCCGAAATATCTCCGATCCTGATCGCGAGATGGTCCGAAAAATCCTGGCCTGCATGGCCCGAATGAAGCGACCTTTCTCCACTTCACTCATCGCCAAGGTCGTCACCGGCTCTCGGGACAAGGCGGTGCGCGCGTGGGACTTCGACAAGCTCAGCACATGGGGCATCCTCCAGGGAACCAGCCAGGGAACCGTAGAGACCATCCTGGGTGCGATGGAGTCCGCTGGCCTGATTGAGGTCGAGCTCACATCCAAAGCAGTCCGGGGCCAGACCCGGACATGGAAGAACCTCACCCTGACCAACCTCGGTGCCCAGGTGATGCGCGGCGATGTCACAGACGTGGCCATGGCCATGCCACAGCGTGCGCCAGTTACCTCCATCGACATCAGCATGGGACAGGATGGTTCGGTCGATGAAGACCTCCTCGCAACTCTTCGTCGGGTCCGCTGGGATCTGGCAAAGGCCGCAGATGTGCCCGCATACGTGGTGGCATCGAACCGAACCTTGCTCGGCATCGCTGCCGCCCGGCCCACCAATGAAGATGCCTTGTTGAGTATCCACGGAATGGGCCAGCAGCGGGTCGCTCGATATGGCGGTGCCTTCGTAGACGCCATTCGAGGTTGGACCGGATGCTGAAGCGCATGTGGATAGGATTGGTGCTCGCCTTTGTGCTGGGCATCGCAGTGGAGTTCAACCGCGGAAATCCACCCCGTACCGGTGAGCCCATCCAGGTTCAAGATGAGTCAGGCCGACGCTTAATGCTGCTCATCGTCGATTCCCTGAGCATCCCGAACTACCAGGCGATGCCCGCTCTCCAGGGGCTGGCAAAGGATGGCTTCTACGCCGATGTTGAGCCATGCCTTGAGCGCATCACCTATGTTTGCATCAAGGAAATCCTGACCGGCCGAACTGCGTTCACCTTGTTTGGCTTGTTCCAGAACTTTGGAGTGGGCGTCACCGACCCGGGGGACAACCTGCTGCGGGATGCACAGGCCGCAGGAAAGAAGGTGGTCATGGTCTCTGCGGGCGACCTCTCCCCATTCAAGGGCGACCTCGACCACGATGATCGCTTCAAAAAAGGGCCGTCCCAGTCAGAGGAAGACAAGGCCAAAGAGCGGGCTCAAGATGCCGACGTGATCGTGTACCACTGGATCTGGCACGACACCAAGACCCACCACAACAGGGTGGGCTCCAAGAAATACAAAAAGAGTGTCCGGCGAACCAATAAATTCATCGAGGATGTCCTCGAGTGGTTGCCCGAAGACATGGACATCATCGTTGCTGGAGACCACGGCCACGCCAAGGACGGACGCCATGTGCAGGGACTCGACATTCCAACCGTGGTGGTTGCGAGCTCGCCAAACATCAAGCCCCTGAAGCTCAAAAAACGCATCCCAATCAGCGCACTTCGATTTCTATCGGGTGCCGCCACAGGCCTGTTCTCGGACCAGACAGACTGGGACCCAGAGTGGGCAGACTGGCTAACGGAGAGCATCGGACCCAAGGCCAGAGCATTGATTCAGTCTGGCTCTGCACGGGCACCGCCAAGCTTTCCATTCGGCGCCATGCTGGTGTGTCTCATATTGGGCGCAAACGCCATGACCTCGGGCCGCAAGTGGTGGGCGCCCGCCTTGGCATTGGTGGCGATCGGAATGGGGGCCAGCTTCGAGGCATGGATGTCCGCCTTCCATTTCCCCGGTGCCTACCCACGCCTCCATACAGTGCTGTGGGCGGCTCCAGCCGGCGCCTGGTTCCTGGGACTGCTTGCAACCCGTAAATTGTCAGGCGCTTTCGTCTGGACCACGGCAATGTCAGGATTGCTGTTGTTGATTCTGTACCCTGTGGTGCATCACTACGGAGTCTTGAAGAACCTAAGCAATCTGATGTCACCCCTGCTGGTGGCCGCTGTCTTGGCCGCCCTGTCCAAACCAGGGTGGGGACGCCGCACCGCGGTGGCAGTACTGGGCCTCTCCGCAGCTTGGGCGTTCTACAAGCTGGGGAACTTCCGAATCTGGAACTTGGAGATCGTAAAATATCGGGGCGCGTCATGGATCACGAAAAATCCAGTTCTTGCCACCGCGGCCATCAGTGCAGGAGCTGCTGGATTCCACGCCCTCATTGAGGAAGGCACCCACTGGAAGCGGGGGCTCTGGGCTCTCGCCGCCGGGCTCGGAGCCAGCGGCATCATCGAACTTCCGGTCTACGGGTATGCACTGCCCACCGCACTCATCTTCGTGAGCTTTTTTTGGCGCCGCTTCGGTCATGCTCGAATGTTGAGCATGGCCT
>CAWVVG010000402.1:0-3699 GCA_963932775.1 uncultured bacterium | reverse complement strand
CGTAGGGGCGGTGGGGTCATCGTCGGACCACCAGCCACCAAAGAGAGTTCCGATGCTCCATTGTGCGTTTCCATCCTCGAGCGGGTTGCGGTCACTCTCCTTTTTGTCTTCTGTCTCGGTGAGGAGAACCATTCGCACAGCGTTGCTCCCAAGCGACACCACCTGAGAGAGGAGCGTGCCCTGAGCAGCCTGGGGGCCTTCGGTCTGTTGCGAAGGCATCATTTCTTGTTTTTTGACCATCGCGCCGGGTAATCAGTGTCCGCCCTCTTGGGCATGAATATTCGTTTGTACGCCTCAGGCTATCATTTTGGACTGGCCGATTGTGGTTTTGAATGTGGAAGTTTCGTGATTGAAGCATTTCTGGTCCAACCCGTTTTGCCACATTCAGAGCACTTAGACCCATGCAAAACCACAAGCCCCACAAGGCCCATCAAAGTCGCCACAAGGACACGGCAAGGTGAGGCAAACCCAGCAGGAAAAAACCGAGTTCTTCTAAGCCGAGGGTCGTGGTGTTGTGTTCACCGTTGTCCTCATCCTTCAGTACTGGAGCTCTCTCTAAATTCGGGCGGCACCAACCTAAATGGGATTGAATCCTTCCAGTCAGGATGATTGGGTGTGTCAAGTTGGACATCAATTACCCACTCGAATGCCACCCTTTCCGTGGAAAAACTATACGCCTCTGAAGTTGGGACCGTCAGCGAAATTTCTCTGGTGTAGGTTTGACCGGCAGTCAGCACGATACCAGGCTCACAAACAGGTGGAGACTCTACCACGGGCCTTATGCGGAACTCCGAACCTGTTTCAAGATCCCCAAAAGACGGGGTCCTCTCAGAGCACTTGAATCGCAGCCTAATGCCATCGATAGAGCAACTCTGCCTTGGGGTAATGCTGACGGTCACCACGCAGTCCTCACCCGGGACCAACACCCGGCTGGGCATGGTCAAGACCACTTCACCCAGTTTGCTTCGGAGCAATGCCCGCCGAACCCAATACCAGCCAACCGCTGCAAAAAATGCGTAACTAACGGACCGATAAGAATAGGTAAAAAGGAAGGCCCCTTGTATCAAGACGACCAGAGTGATGAACAGGCGGTAGCCCAAACCCAAGGGGCCCTCAGCATCCGCCACCTTAGAACGTTGGGGTGCAATGCTCACGGGTGGACGACCGGGCACCAAAATGTACGCTTCTCTATGCTCTGGGTTCTTTGCCCATGGAACGCTGACCTCCACCGAAAGGAAGTGCTCGATAACTGCCTTCTCGCTACTGCAGGTCAGCGGTTCCCGCAGCGCCAAGAATGAAAATGGCACTCGATGGGTGTCACCCGCACCCACTTCGCGGCTTCCATCGAGCGCCAACTCCCGCAGTTCCCGGCGGTGATCCTTTCTTGGGCCCAGAGTCTCCCACCAACTGTTCAGAGTGATGGAGCGATACATCACCGACTCCTTGAAGTAAACGTTCACGACACCCGCGACGATCTCACCGCCCCGGTATCGTCTGTCTGGCCGGTCAAACTCGATGGAAATCTCACACTGTGCCATCACCACATCTCCAAGTCAGCCGATGCCATACAACGAATCAACCCTCATGCCCACAGTCGTTCAGGCCCAGTTGTTGTCGGGTAGGAATGGTCATCAATGGAGCCCCCCGACCGACATTGCAAAATGTGCCAAGGTCTGGCTACCACTGCGGCTCATCCACTGCTCAGCAAATTCTTCAGCCGTAATGCCTTCTTGCCCTCCACAGTATTCAAGGAACGCAGTGAAGGTGGGCTTCAAGGGACCGGGCAAGATGATGCAAGCTCAACTTGAGTAGACCGAGCTGTACTAAGCCGAGGGTCGGAGGTTCGAGTCGAAGTTCTCCAAGACTCTCCCGATTGGCGCTTGTTCCGTAGGTGGTGTGGTTGATGTGGCCCCGAATTTTGGTGGTTTCACATTCGGTTATTGGGTTGGCCCACCACTCAAGACAGGTATCTCACCTGTATAAATCTATTCAGGCCGGGTTCTTCATTTCTCACGTCGGAGCTACCAAGGAATGGACAGACCCGGAACCAATGCATCTATATAAAACGCCACTGCCCACAAAGAACAGGTCACAGCGGTCACAAGGATTATCAGGATTCCGGTGAGTGCATCATTGTTGGTTCTCGCGCTCAGTGAACCTGTGTCACTGTTGACTTTGTCGCGCCATTCCTGTGGAAACAACGGCAAGGTCCAAGCATAAACAAGAAGAAACACATCGAACAGCGTCATGAGAATACAAATGTAGAGAAGGGTCTTCATGATGATGCTCCCCGCCCACGCTACCCTACTCGGTGGAAGATAGAAACCCAAGAGTAGGCGGACGGGCGGACGGTTAATCAGACGGACCGTAGTCAAGCGAATGAACCCTTGAGAAGCGGACTCAGAAAGCAAAAGCCTTGAGCGGCCGAAACAAAGGCCAACTCAGAACACCCGCGATACAGACAGGCTGAGCATTGACATTAATAGTCGAGGATAAGCGTATGTTGAAGATTAAAATTAAGTCCTTGCTATACAAACTAATGGCAAAAGTAGCCAACAGAATCCACCCAACCAACACTAGCGGCAACAACCAGTCCATGAGGTAATATTACCCTTGCTCACGGGGTACCGGTAGCCGCCTGTACACACAAAACCCCCAACCGCGGGTCTAAAGAGACCTCAATGCGATTGGGGGCAGACTGTGAGATGTTTTATTCACAAATGGGGTCGTAGTAATACCCATTTTGCCAGATAAAGGGGTCGACTTCGGACGGTATCTCCATCACGCCGCATCCGGTTCGAAGCAAGGTTTCTCCCATGTCGCAGCCGTCAATGGAAGTGTACGCGTAGTACCCATTGTCCATGTAGGCTTGCGTGCCCTCCGGAGACCCGCCCAGGTAGCAGTTGGCACCGTCATAATCGCCCCCGTACGGACACTCAGTGCACTCTTCAGCAGGGCAGTCAATCAGCACCTCGATGCTCTGGGAACCGCCGGTTTTTTTGAACTTCACATCGTACGTGACGCCGCACTGAAACGGGTCCAAGCCGTTGTTCTCAAGAGAGGTGCTGTCCAGCCCCAGGTACCAACGCCAGCTGGTAATCCAGCCACCGTCCATCTGTTCTCCCTGATAGCCCCAGTCGGCCTGGCCGTCTTGCTCGAGCCACATGACCTCATTGGTACCACACGGACTCTCCATATTCCCGATGGAGTCGGCCTCTGCCCAGCACAAGTACGTGCGCCAGTTGAACTGCCGGTGAACCACACTGAATTGGATATCGACCGTCCCGTCGCCGTTGTGCCAGAAGTTTTCTACCTGCAGCTGCTGGTTGGCGCGCTCACCACCACCAGCCACGCTGTCTTGGGAAGTACGAGCCTGGGCCTCTCCGGCAGTCATTAAAGAGATTCCACATAATATAATTAGCGTTGCAATCGTTTTCATCAGGACCCTCACAGTCTGGTGTGGCCCATCGGCCGGTTTGAAATTGTGTGTGGAAGGCCATTGCCCTTCCGACATTGACAACATGACACGCTGAATGTTGCAGCAATGTTGCAGCTAAGTTGTATCGCTGATTGGACATCTAAAGTGAAGGTACAAGCTTGGTTATTTAGATTACCACGCCTCGATTTTCGCAGCTGTGTCTTGGACTATGGACGTCTCCACAACACAACCCAACACTCCACCACCATGGATGTCTCACC
>CAWVVG010000401.1:0-3708 GCA_963932775.1 uncultured bacterium | reverse complement strand
GGGCTCGTTCCAAGCTTGATGTTCTCGAGGTTCTCGAATCCTGGGATTTTTCCAGCACCCGCCGCTTCGATGCGAGCGCGACCAACGTTGGCGCCGGTGGTCTCGAGCCTCATCCCATCGGGAGAGATTCGGTACGGTACGCCCTTCTCTTCGAGGACCGAGGCCGCAGCCTGTACCTCTCCTGGGTCACTCGAGCTGAACACTGGGCGCCAGGTGTCCTGAGAGGCCCAGTAGAACACACCACCAAGTGTGAGAAACGATGCCAACAGAGCAGCCGTAAAGATGCTGCGCTCCCTGGAGGCCAGGCCCTGGTAGAAACTCTTCAACTGTTCAACAAACTGCTGCACTGTACTGCTCCCAACTCGGGTTCAAGGCCCCATCGGTCATTCCCTCTCCGGCTTTAGTATTCGAACCAATATTTTTTCATTTTTTCTAAATATTTAAGGTTTAACCTTGTTTTTTAAATCAAAAAAAATGGGGTGGAGCCTTTTACAGCCCCACCCCATTCGGTATTAAAGTTCTATGTTGACCGTTAGATCGACATGTTCATGATCTCCTGGTACGCACCCACCACCTTGTCCCGAACAGCCGTCATGGTTCGCAACGTGATCTCGGCCTCTTCCAATGCGATCATGGTGCCATGCAGGTCAACATTCTCACCACTGGCGAGCTGAGCCAATTTATCGTCCGCCGCCAGCTGTTTGTCGCTGACTCCGTCGACCGCAGTGGCCAATTTGTCCGCGAATGACCCGGCGGGCCCAGCCCCACTCGTGGCGCCAACACCACCAAATCCTTCCCCAGTTTTGACTTCCGTAATCGGAATCTGGGGTACACCTGCTCCTGAAATAATCATGGTTCACTACCTCCCAATTTCCAACGCGGTATTGGCCATGGAGTCTGTGACCTCAAGGACGTTGGCGTTGGCTTCATAGCTTCGAGCGGTGGTCATCATGTCCACCATCTCCTCAAGTACATTCACATTCGGGTAGGCCACATACCCCTCGGCATCTGCATCCGGATGTCCCGGATCATGAACCATTACAGGTGGGTCATCCGTTTCGACCACACCCATGACCTCAACCCGCGCCATGGCGCGGTCCAAATCGCTACCAAAAGGGTCGTCCCGTACCGCCTCAAAAACAGGCACCTGTCTCCTATATGGGCCGCCTTCTTCCGTGCGAGTGGTCCTGGCATTTGCCATATTTGACGCCACCGTCTGAAGGCGGAGCCGCTGGGCAGTAAGCCCGCTTGCAGTCACTTGTAGGGTATCCAGTAAGTTCATCTCTACGTCCTCGTTCAGCGCTCGCCATTACTGGCGGCAAATTTGAGCATGGCCAAGCGCTTTCCGAGCCCTCGACTCACGCCCCCATACATTGTGGCGTTTTCCTTCAACCGAACTGCTTCGCGCTCTATGTCCACGGAGTTGCCATCGGCCACCCAAGGAGCGGCTTCAATCTCAGTGACCCGGGGGTCATCTATGTTTGCACTGAGACCCGCACTGTGTCTGCCATGGGTCGTGCGCATATTTGAGGACTTGCCCTGCTCTACAGCCTTTCCCAATACTTCATCGAACGGTATAAATTTGGCCTTGTAGCCAGGGGTGTCTGCGTTCGCTAGGTTCGCCGCCGTGAGGGCGTGCTGGGCCATACGAAGGTTGAGTACTTGCCCAAGCCCTTGGTGCAATCCATCAAACAATACATTCGCCATACCGACTCCGGACGGAGGGGTTCTCCTACTCGTCGATCCCCATTCGGACGTGGCCTTGGTTTCTTAAGTACAAAGATCAAAAAAAAGCCAACCTGAGGTTGGCGCTATTTTTACCGTGGAACAAAGTCCCTTATCGGGACTTTCGTTTCTCGATTTCTTCGTCGAGCTTGAGCCCCTTATTGTAGTCCTCTGACAGAGCCGCCCAGATATCACTGCCACTCTCTAAAGAAGCCGCCGATGGGTCCTTGGGAAATTGCCGGGCCGCAGCTGAGATGTATTCCGCATAACGACTCTCTTCACGGGAGTCGGTTCGAGCCGAAGCCATGCGAGCCGCTTGGGATGCCATTTCCCCTTCCCCTTGCGACACCAAGCACCGCGCCAAGGCGAGATATGGACGGGAGTTTTCGAACTTCTTCTGTCCTTCTTTGGTCATCAATTTAGCCCACAATACACCCGTAGCACTTCGACACCTACCGGCCTCTGCATCGATTCTGCCCAATGCCACCGCAGCCTTTTCTTTGTGGAGTGGAGACCGCAATGCCGCCCGGTACTGAATGGCGGCGCCTTCACCATCACCAAGGGTCTCCATCAGCTCGGCCGATAGCATGGCCACTTCACCAGCCCGTCCACCGGACTGAGACTTGTGCTTGCGAAGTGCTCTTAGACCTTCCTCTGGCCGGCCCGTCTGCCCGAAAAGACTGGCAAGTCTAAACACCAATGAAGTGTCATCGGCCTCGGCTGCCATGAGCATCGGCATGGCTTCTCGAACCAGGCGCAATGCCTGATGGGGCAATCCAATGCGTTCATATGCGTCGGCGACACCCAACAGCACATTGGGATCATCCACTGCACGGCGAACCATCGGATGCCAAGCCCCCTCATGCAATGCCGCAATATCAAACCAACGCTCGGCCTTCAGCAAGCGGACCTGACGTTCGCGGTAAATAGACCACAAGCGCTCGGGTGCATCAGAACGTTGAGCGACCCTGCGGTGGTCTCGAATAAACATCGACAAGTCCGAGATGGCGTCCACCTGACTGCCCATCGCCGAATCGATCTGTGAGAGCAGGTAAAGCGCTTCAGCACCCACCTCGCCGCCCTGAGCGACCATCCCATTTATCTTGGGTACTTCCGGTGCCCACTCACTGGGGCCCTTCTCGATCAGGTCGACCAAGAGCATCCGAAAACTACCGAGCCCTTTCGGAGCATTTCGGTAGGAGCGAATCGCTGCCTCATACTCTTGGTCGAGCAGTCGGGCATCGCCAAGGCGCAGTGCAACCTGCCTCGCTGTACGACCAGACGAACGACCCACTAGGGCTTCTAGCATTGGACGGCTCTCCCTGTAGAAGCCATCACGCTGCAACAATTCAGCTGCAAGCAGTAGCGCCTCAGGACGTCCTGTCACCCGGGAGAGAACACCCGAAGTCAATGACCGACTGGGCACGCCAGTCGCCAATGAAATTACACCAAAACCCTCTACAATCGCCGACTCTTTGGCACCATAGCGGTATGCATTCCGGAGTTGTTCTCGGGCCTGTACCCAGTCCTGGCATGCAAGAGCGGCACGGGCCCGAGCCAAAGATACATCTCGTGCCGGTACAGCGCCGGGTTCTTCGGCGAGTCGATCGAAGTAATACCGGGCCTCCCTGTCAAACCCCTTTTCCAAATACAGCCAGCCGAGTTCATACCTGGCTTGCGCAAGCGCAACCTTGCTATTGGCTCCCAGCATCACCTGCCGCGCACGGTCGATGGCGGGCCAGGTCGCACGGGGCATGGATGCTGGCGCCGGCAGGAGCGGCACGAAATCGCTGGAGTCCATGGCATAGGACATTGCGTCACCATGGAGAAACATCAACGCAGGAAATACAGTGTTCGGACGGACCACCTCGGTGTGCCCCTCTACCAGGGCCTTGACCGTTGGTAGATTTCCGTCATTCGAATCCAGGCTAGCCGAAGACTCCACCACATCGATGAGCAGGCGGCCGCCCTCAACCACCACAC
>CAWVVG010000400.1:0-3710 GCA_963932775.1 uncultured bacterium | reverse complement strand
GAGTCATTATGTTTCGAACTGTACTTTCCGGACTTGTTCTTATTCTCTCAGGAGGCTGCGAGCCCACCGTAGGGAAAGGGACAATTGGCTCCACTGTTTCTGAAGTCGGCGGAGACGGAGACGGAGACGCAGACGCCGATGCAGACGCCCAACCATCACGGGATTAGGCGACTGAGTCAGCCTTCGTGAGGTTCTTCTGGGTTTGAGTCTGCCTTTTGGGTCGCCTTGTGCCGCTTGGCTCGCCTGATGGCGTCCTTGAGCCGGTCTTCGTCCACGCCCAATTGCTTGAAGATCTTTTCTTCTTGGGCCTGAGTGAACACATGAAAGTGGGCGTCGGCATCGCACGCACCGCTGGTGACGTACACAAAGGCACGCAAGGGCGTCGAGATGGCGGTCACAGGAATCAGCTTCCTGAGCTCCCAGAACAGCCCCTCGACCGCTCGGTTGTTGGCATACCAGTACCGAGCGAGGCGAAGATAGGCGCGAAACTCGCTCCGTAGCTGAGCCTCGTATGCCTCGAGAGCCGGTACGTCTGCCCCGCGGAGGATGGCGATGGCTGCGTTGGCGGCACCGCGGATCGCGAAGTCGACCCCGCCGCTCAAGATGGGGTCGGTAAAGCAGGCCGCATCTCCAACCATCAACCAGCCCTCACCCACAAAGCGGCGGTGGGTATACGACCAGTCCTTGATGTGGTGAAAGGGTTGCCCCCGAGGGCCGGGTTCCACAGTGATGTCATCCAACGGTAGACTGGTGTCTCCGAGTATCTGCCAGAAGCGATCGGGATCGATGGGTGTGCCATCGTTGGCGACGATGCCCACGGAAGTGCGCTCATCATCGAGCGGTATGAACCATACCCAACCCTCGGGCACGGTCACGATGAGCTGAATGTCGCGCTCAAGTGGGGGGCCGATGCCCCCGGCACCGCGCACATAGCACCAAGTGGCAGTCGCTTTCAGATCGGTGATTGGGCGGGTGAGTCCAAAGTGTTTTCCGAGCACGGCACGGGTACCGGTCGCGTCCACCACGATATCGGCCATCAGTCGTTCTTCGCGCTCGCCCGCGAGGACGGTCATGCCGATCACTCGGTCTCCGTCCATGATCGGCGTCTTGGCCTCGACGTCACAGCGCACCTCGACGCCCCGCTCGACAGCATGGTCGAGCAAGAGCTTGTCGAAGACACTCCGGTCGACCTGAAAAGAGTGCTCAAAGTCGCCGCTTTCGATGTCTTCTCGACTGAAACCATCCGTTCCGGAATCGAGTCGTGCGTCGTACAAGACGTTCCAGCGCTGGTGGTCCTCGCCCCACTCGTAGATGGCGCCGTACTTCTTGGCGAAGCCTTGAGCCGCAATGAGCGGCCCGAGCCCGAGGTGAAAGTCGAGCAACTCAATGGCGGCCGGCTGGAGGGCTTCACCGATGTGCGGCCGGGGAAATTGAGTGCGCTCGACCAGGGTGACCTTGGCGCCTTCTCGCGCCAATATGGCGCCAAGTGTGGAGCCGGCGGGTCCGCCCCCCATGATGAGAACACTCGGTCGAGTCATATGGACCGTTAACCGCCAATAGGAATGAAGGGCCGTCCGCCCCTGAGATAGTAGCGCCGCGCAGAGGTGTGTGATCCGACAATTACTTGGTTTGGTCGTTCTTCTCGGCTGTTCTGATCATCAAAAAATATGGCGCCCTCTACGAGCGAGGCGAGCGGACTCAGCGCTAAAGCGTGCTCCTCGACGACCATTTCGATTCCGACCTGCATCGACTCAATGCGGCATCTCTCGAGGCGGACGGGTTGTTCTGGGAGATGCACCGGTTGATTCCCACCGGATCCATCTCCACTCCGCTGAGAGCCTTTAAGTATCTGACCAGCGGCAAATGCGATACCGACGCCCACTTTCACCTGTTCTCCGTGGCCCAGGAGCAACGAATCTTTCGCGACTTCGGGGTCGACGAGGACCACCTTAAGGATGCGCTCCGCCGGCCGCAGCGCCACCTCGACCTCAGAGGCCCCGAAAAAGGCCCCGAAAAAGGCCCCGAAAAATAGCAGGACAAGGTTCTTTCAAGCCGAGCACACCAATGCACATTTTTTGCTCGAAGTGTGATGGCTGACTGCGGGGTGTGTTGGTACGACTGAGGCCGTTGGCTAACAGTCCCCACCTATACTGGCGTCCGAGTCATCGCAGTCGGTGTGGTCCAGCACATACCCGCCGGACTCACCGGCCATCCCGAAGATGAGGTTGTCGATTCCGTAAGGACGAAAGCTGCTGCCATGGCTTTGGACCATCAGTTCATCGAACCAGGTGTCCTCGATGGACAGGGTGAGCCAAGCGTTGATCGAGGAGAGCACGGTGTCGACGGTCTCCACTGCTTCTCCATCCAGGTAGGCCGTGAGCGTAAAGGAGTCGCCTTCCGAAGACCCATTCGCCCGAGAGACATCGAGCGAGAACGAATTCAGGGGCGAGTCAAAGCTCAGCACATCGGAGTAGGTCCCGCCGTTAAACCCCAAAAAGTGTGAACCGACGGTCCCCTCCAGGTCCCAATTGCCCGGGTCACCCTCGGCCAGGCCGCCAATGATGGCCACTGCAGTCCCGTCGAAATGAACGCC
Source organism: uncultured bacterium (assembly GCA_963932775.1). GTDB lineage: Bacteria > Myxococcota_A > UBA796 > UBA796 > UBA796 > UBA796. The sequence goes on along the minus strand of CAWVVG010000400.1, from coordinate 1,117 downwards.
GAGCGCGCTGTACTGTTCCGTCACGGAGGTACCGTCTGGGTAGTCCTCAAAGTCGATGTCCGCGTCCTCGAGCAGCACAGGCTCCTCGCACTGGGAGACCCCCTCGTCCTCAGCATCGCCGAGCCCATCTCCATCGGCATCCACATACCAGGTGGACATCGATGAAGGGTCGGTGTCAGGGTCGGCATCATCGGCGAGGTCATTGCAGTCTTCATCCAGGTCAGCCTCGTCGCAGACCTCCACCTCTGAAGGCGAACGGTCCCCGTCCTCGTCATCGCAGTCATCGCCGCCATAGGCATCGGAGTCGTGGCCGTCACCGTCTGCATCAAAGTCGGAATCATCGGCACAGTCGGAGTCGATGCCGTCGTACCAGACTTCGGGTACCCCAGGGTTTACGAGGGGATCAGTGTCATCGCAGTCGCCGCCAACCAGAACATAGCCCAAGGGAGCAGTGCAGCCGCGGCGGGCGTCATCGTCGTCCCCGTACTCATCCAGATCCACATCTCGGTAGAAAATCTGCGCATCCTCCGCGTCTTTCTCATCGATGACTCCATCGCAGTTGTTGTCGATGTCATCGCAGAATTCCACAGCACCCGGATTGACGAGTTCATCCTCATCGTCGCAGTCACCATCCTCGGAGGTATAGCCATCGCCATCGATATCCGAGAGCGGCGGATCGGCGGTGTCGGGAGGCCCCGTGCCGGTGTCGGCCTCACAGATCCCATCGATAAGCACCGTGCCCTCACCGCACTCAATGCCGGATACAAGCTTTGCATCAACGCTGCATCCCGAGACCAATATCAAACATGTCCCAAAAAATTTCATGGTGTGCATTACCTTTTGAAGCCTCATCATAGAACGATTGTTTGGATTCCCAGCCATGAAATGTTCCTCAAGAGAGCGTGGTCAAACCCTGACGACGACGCCAAACCACTCCGAGCATCAAGACCAGCCAGCCCATCGTTGAGCGTTGGGGCACACTCGCACAGCCGCAGCCGCCAGACTTTTCTGTACTGCCCGATCCCACCGAATCGGCCACTGAAATTCGCAACTCCACATCCGAGACCTCCAAAGGATCGTCCGAATCAAAGCCGATGGGCCCCAGGTTTACCAGGTC
>CAWVVG010000399.1:0-3718 GCA_963932775.1 uncultured bacterium | reverse complement strand
GCCTCAGCCGATGCCGCTTCCAAGGACCTTCAGAGCGTCTCCACCCGAGTAGCGGTCAACTACCACCTCGACCCCGCCCGAGTAGACTCCGTGTACCAAGAGTTCCGTAGCGACTACCGAGAACGCATCATCGAGCCGAGCATTCAAGAATCGGTCAAGTCTGCCATTGCCCTGTACACAGCGGAGGAGCTCATCACCAAGCGAAGTAATGTGCGCGAGGCGATCAAGGCCAATGTGAAAGCAAAGATGGAGCCCAATGGCATCATCCTCGACGACTTGAACATCGTCGATTTTAGCTTCTCCAACTCGTTCAACGTCGCCATCGAGAAGAAGGTTACGGCCGAACAAGAGGCCTTCGCAGCACAGAACAAGCTGGAACAGGTCAAGTTCGAGGCCCAGCAGCAAATCGAGGAAGCCAAAGGAAAGGCTGAAGCCATTCGCATCGAGGCGGAGGCTCTGAAGAAAAGCCCAGCCGTCCTGCAGCTTCGCGCCCTTGAGAAATGGGACGGAGTGCTTCCGAAGGTCACCGGCGAGAGCGTGCCGTTCATCAACATAAAGTGAGCCCCGGCCTTGTTTCAGCCTGAAGACGCCGTGGGGTCGGTTCGCCACCGGTACGCCTACTTGGACGTGCTTCGGGGCCTCGTGATTGTCCTTATGGCCCTGGACCATGTACGGGGCTTCATCGCTCCACTGGGTTCCAATCCAACCGACTTTGAACAGACATCGGAGTTGTTTTTTTTGGTTCGCTGGGTCACCCACTTGTGTGCCCCAACCTTTGTGTTCCTGATGGGCGTATCCGCCTTTTTTCGGTATACAAAGAACCCTGAGGGCTGCCGAAGGTTTCTGATTCAGCGCGGATTTTGGCTCATCGCCCTTGAGGTGAGCTGGGTCAGTTTCTCGTGGGGCTGGGATGTGACCCACACGTACCTCGGGGTGCTCTGGGCCTTGGGTGGCTCTATGATTCTACTCGCAGCCCTGGTGGGCCTTCCTTCGCTGTGGGTAGGCGTCATTGGGGGAGCGGTTATTGTTGGCCTTGAGGTGCTGGCAATCAAACCAGACCCTGGGCTTCTGCAGATCCTGTTTCAGCCGGGGTCGATGGTCATTGTCGGCCACAAGATTGGCTCCGCATATCCACTGCTTCCATGGTTTGGCGTGGCGGCCCTCGGTTGGGGCCTTGCCCCTTGGTTGATCCGCGCGCGCCAACAAGTCCTCGCGGTCACCGGCACGGCGGCGGTAAGCGCTTTCGCCCTATACCGCGGGCTTCAGTGGACTGACCCTGACCCCTGGGCCGTTCAGACACGCTTCGGCCTCACAGTCGCTGACTTCCTGAATCCAAGCAAGTACCCCCCGAGCCTGTGCTTTGTCCTGCTGACTTTGGGGGTAGCGCTGTTAATTCTGGCAGGACCTGCCCGCCGAGTGGGCCCGGTGAACCGGATGCTGACGGTGTTTGGTCGTGTTCCCATGTTCTTCTACTTGCTGCACCTGCCCCTGGCCCATGGTCTTGGCAATGGTTTTGCCTGGTGGGTTCATGGTGTGGCCCGAGTGCCAGCTACTGAGCCCGTATCCATCGCCACCATTCTTGTTTCATGGGCCGTGGTCTTGGGGCTCTTATGGCCCATTTGTGTACGGTGGGACCGGCTCAAGCGGCGCCGGCAGGATGTCTGGTGGCTTCGTTATTTATGACCCACTGACCCATGGGTCGGGAATCGCTGTAGGGAGTCCTCCCCTGGCCTCTAGCCTTTGCTGAATCGCCTGAAGTTGCATTATCGTCCCGGGGGGGCTTTCTTTTGTTGCCCGGGATACCGATCACTCCAATATCGTTCCAGGCGACACGGAGTGCAATCATGATGGACAAGATGGAAGGCGATGCGGGTGTCGATCAGCTCGGCCACCGCGAGTACGTGGGCGGCCTCTGGGACGAGATGGGGAAACTCCAGTTCGACTTTATGGTCTCCCAGGGCCTCAGTCCTGAACACACGATGCTGGACATTGCGTGCGGCGCCCTCCGTGGCGGCGTCCACTTCATTCGGTACCTCGATTCCGGGAACTACCTTGGTATGGACAAGGAAGCACAGCTCATCGAGCGGGGCCTTGAGCATGAGCTTGGACTTGAAAAGAAGGAAGAGAAGAACCCCCAGTTCGTAATCTCTGAGAAATTCGAGTTCTCCAGCTTTGATAAGAAGCCAGACTACTGTCTCGCACAGTCACTGTTCTCTCACTTTGTTCCCGACGATATGCGGTTCTGTCTTCGACAGTTGAGGGCGCATGTGAACCCTGGCTGCCGCTTCTACGTCACTTTCCTGCAGACCCGGATGAAAATCCTGAAGCGGAACCCGCTTGCATCCCATGACCACGACGCATTTTATTACACCAAAGCAGAGATGTGCGCCCTGGGGCCAGAGACTGGATGGGAAGCCACCTACATTGGTGACTGGAACCACCCACGCCGTCAAAAGATGATGCAGTACGTGGCGGTTTAAGCCCGCAGCTTGGCAATCTTCGCTCGGACCACGTCGAACACGACCTGGTCCTCTGGCGTCCTCCCGATGAGCCATACCACCGAGGCCCAGACCACTATCAGGCCTGCTGTCGAAGCACAGCGCCCCAAAAGGCCGAGGTGCAGGGTCCACTCATGGACCAGCAGGCCCCCGATGATGGCGGAGCCTCCGATGAGCCCGGTGCGGATGGTGAATGGCCAGCACCCCAGCAGCCAACGGACCTCGAATAAGCGCATTAGCGGCCACAAGGAGATGGCGATGGAGCTGGCCGTGGCCGCACCGAGGATGCCGTATTTTGGAATGAGAATGCCGTTTAGGGTCAGATTCACCGCCACAGCAATGATCCCGTTGACCATGTTGAGCATAGAGTGGCCCGACATGACCAAGGTTGTCCCAGCCGGTGCACACGCCAAGTAGATGACCTGCCCCACCATCAGGATGGACAAGGCCTCCACGCCGGTGGCGTAGGCGGGGTCAAAGGCTGACAAGATAAGGTCCGGCAGCAATAGGACTACCAAATACAGGGGGGCCGCGATGATGATGAGCCACCGAGTGACTACCTTGAGCAGCCCGTTGAGCTTTTGTATCTCTCCGGCGTAGACCAACTCAGCCACCACGGGGCCGAACATGGTTGTGGACGCCATCACGGGCAGTGCGCCCAGCATGGCCATGGCTACTGCGACCTTGTACACACCCACCTGGGCGGCGGAGGTCAGCCAGGTCAGCATCAGGATGTCGATCCACAGATTGGACCGGTACAGCAAGTGAGCGAAACTAGCGGGCAGCGAGTAGGCAAGCATCTCCTTTAAAGAGTGCTTGGCTGCGATCGCCTTGTCGGTGAGCAAGGGCCCAAACAGCCTCCAGGCACGGGTGACCACAATCAACAAAGCGAGGCCATGGGCGACCGCAAAAGCCATCATCGCACCGGTGAAGCCCGCTCCCATGGCCACGGCGACGATGCATCCAAGCAGCGTAAAGCCCGGCAGGGCGATCTGAAAGCCAAGGGCTTGGCCACGCATGTCCTTGGCGGCGATGAGTGCGCCCACCGCCACAGCCAATGGTGTGGCGAACAGGACCGCTAAGGCTCCAATTTTTAGGGCCAGCGCCTCCGCTTGCCGGTCTGAGAACAACCACCCTTGCTCCACCGCAAGGTACAAGCCCAAGGCAAAGAGCGGGCCTGTGACCAAGGACACAGCGAAGGCGCCAGTGAGGGCACCCTT
>CAWVVG010000398.1:0-3728 GCA_963932775.1 uncultured bacterium | reverse complement strand
TGAGCATCGTGTGGAGCTGGCCCGAAGATTCAACCGGGTGTTCCCCAAGATCAAGGATGAGCCGGACGTCGCTGCCTTCTTGGTTCGAATGCAGCGGTACATGGACATGCTCTCGGACTTGAGCCTCACCGACCGTGAAGTGCGCCGCTTCACAGAAGGGAAACGGCGGCTGCTGACCGCGCTAAAATTCGGCCTTTCCACCGTTCTCTTGACTCCCGTGGCGCTGGTCGGGGCACCACTTCATGTCCCCTTATTTGCCTTCATCGGCTGGGGTGGTCAGCGCTTCTCCCCACGCACCGATGTGGTGGGCACCACCAAGGTCGTGGCCGGTCTGTTCTTGACCTTGATGAGCTATGGGGCGGTGGCTGCGGGCATATTTCTCCTCGAAGGCCTGCAGCCAGCCATCTCGGCTGCACTGTGCCTGCCATTGCTGGGCTGGGGCTTTGCCGCTTGGATGCACAGGGTTCGGAGCATCGTGCGCCTCTCTCGGCTCACGGCTGCGAGCTTGGTCGTTGGGCGGGGCCTGTTCAACCGGCTGGGCGGCGAGCGGGCAGACCTGCGAAGTGAACTCGACGGATTGATCACAGCCTATGTGCCGGACGACATGGAGCGCTTGTTTGTGCCGGTCGAGGACCGTGAAGACACCGACGGCAGCTAAGCCTTGCGAAGGCCGATCTCGAGGTCATTTCCGCTGGCGGTGGTGGCCAGATGCGGGACATCCAGCGGAGTGAGCGACGTGGCGAGGACCTCTCCGGCGATGAGATCTCCGTGGGCTTGGATGGCATCGGTGATGTCGGTGGATTCGGTCTTGAGGCTGAGGACAATGCGGTCTTCGACTTGAAGGCCGGCGTCCTTTCTGGCGGACTGAACCTTGGAGATGATCTCTCGGGCCAGGCCCTCGAGCTTGAGCTCGTGGGTGATGGTGGTGTCGAGCTCGACGGTCAGACCACCGCTGGATGCAACCGCACCGTCTCCGCGGCTCTCTTGGACGATCATCACGTGCTCGAGAGCGATGCTCTCGCCTTCGATGGTGAGCGTCTCGCCGGCTTGCAGTGCGGCAATGTCTGTGGCACCAAGCTGACCGATGGCGCCAGCGACGGGCTTCATCTTGGCCCCAAGCAGGCGGCCGAGCACCTTGAAGTTGGCCTTTACGCTCAGGTTGACCAGCTCGCCCGGGTCGGCGACCCAGGTGACGGTCTTCACATTTAATTCTTCGCGGACAACCGAGGTAAGGGCCTCACGCATCTCGTTGCTGCCGCTTGTCGCAGCCACCTTGATGCCAGGCAAGGGCTGCTTCACCGGGATGCGGTGTTGCTCCCGCAGGTTTCGACCCAAGGTCACCACGTCCCGCATTGCCGACATGGTTGCCTCCAGGTCGGCGTCGACCAGGGACTCGTCGGCCTCGGGGAAGGACTCCAGGTGGACCGAGTCTTCGGCACCGGAACGCTTGCCCGCTTCCAGTCGTTGGTAGAGGATCTCGGCCATAAAGGGCAGGATGGGAGCCAAGAGCCGACTGAACAGGCAGAGCACCTCGTACAAGGTCTCGAAGGCGTGCTGCTTGTCGGTGGAGTCTTCGTTGTGCCAGAAACGGCGCCGGCTTCGGCGGATGTACCAGTTGGTCAGGTGGTCGATGAATCCGAGCACAGCGGGGATGACGTTGTACAGTCGGTAGGCCTCCATCTCCACATTCACATCTCGAACCAAGCTCTGGGCCATGGAGATGATCCACTTGTCCATCAGCGGCCGATCGGCCACAGCCGATGCAGTCTCCGGTGGCTTCCATTCGTCGACTGCAGCGTAAGTGGCGAAGAAGCTGTATGCGTTCCACAGGGGAAGCACGACCGAGCGAACCACGTCGCGCACGCCCGACTCGGAGAAGCGCATGGGCTCGGCCCGAACCAGGGGAGAATTGATGAGGTAGGCCCGCAGCGCATCGGCGCCGTGTTCGTTGATTACGTCGTTCGGGTCTGGATAGTTCTTCAGAGACTTGGACATCTTGCGGCCGTCTTCGGCGAGTATCAGTCCATTCACGATGACGTTCTTGAAGGCCGGCCGGTCAAAGAGTGCGGTGGAGAGCACGAGCAGCGTGTAGAACCAGCCGCGGGTCTGATCGAGGCCTTCGGCGATGAAGTCTGCGGGAAGGTTCTTCTCGACGAGGTCTTTGTTCTCGAAGGGGTAGTGGTTCTGGGCATAGGGCATCGCACCCGACTCGAACCAGCAGTCGAGGACCTCGGACACCCGGTTCATGGTGCCGGAGCATGCGCTGCAGTTCCAAGTATGGAGGTCCACAAAGTGCTTGTGGAGGTCGTCGACCGTCTCACCGCACTTGTTCTCGAGGTCTGCGATGGAGCCAATGACCTCGGTGGCATCGCAGCCGTCGCAGCGCCAGATGGGCATGGGAGTGCCCCAGAATCGGTTGCGGCTGATGGCCCAGTCGCGGGCATCGCCGAGCCAATTGTGAAAGCGCCTTTCGCCCACGTAGTCGGGGACCCAGTTGGTTTGTTCGTTGTTGGCGACCATCTGGTCGCGGATCTGGGTGACGTTCACAAACCAGGTCGAGATGGCTTTGTAGATGAGCGGCGTGCCTGAGCGCCAGCAGAAGGGGTAGTCGTGGTCGATGGTGGCTTGTTTGAACAGCCGGCCGGAGTCCTTGAGGTCGCGGATGATGACCTTGTCAGCGTCTTTGACGAATTGGCCTTCGGTGAGTGCGAACGCGTCGGTGAAGCGGCCCTCCATGTCTGTGGCATCGCGCATGGGGATGCCCTCGCGCTGACACACCCGGGCGTCGTCTTCACCGAATGCCGGTGCCTGGTGGACGATGCCTGTACCAGAGTCGGTGGTGACGTAGTCGTCGGACACCACGCGGAAGGCGCCTTCCGCCTTGGCATCGGCGTAGTGGTCCCACAGGGGCACATACTCAAGGCCCACCAAGTCGGCTCCGGTGCAGGTGGAGAGCACGGTGGCGTCTTCTCCGAGGACGGCGTCTTTCAGTGCTTCGGCCACCACGTATACAGGCCCGCCATCTTCCAGTTGCGCCTTTACATAGGTGATGGAGCTACCGACACAGAGCGCCATATTGGACGGCAGCGTCCAGGGCGTGGTCGTCCAGGCGAGCAGGACGGTGTTCTCATCGCCCAAGACGGGCAGACCCACGGTGACCGCTGGGTCCTGGACCTTGCGGTAGTCCATATTGGACTCAAAGTTGCTCAGCGGTGTGCCGAGCCGCCAGCTGTACGGCATGACCTTGTAGCCTTCGTAGATGAGGCCCTTGTCCCACAGTTCCTTGAAGACCCACCAGACCGACTCCATAAAGGATGGGTCCATGGTCTTGTAGTCGTTGTCGAAGTCGACCCAGCGGCCCAGTCGAGTGACGGTTTTTCGCCACAGGTCGGTGTAGCGGAGCACGATGGACCGGCAGGCCTCGTTGTAGTTGTCGATGCCATAGGCGCGGACATCGTCGGGGCCGTTCAGCCCAAGCTTCTTCTCGATCTCCATCTCGACGGGCAGGCCATGGGTGTCCCAGCCAAAGCGGCGCTCGACCTTGTAGCCGCGCATCGCCCAGTACCGGGGAACCACATCTTTGAGGGTGCCAGCGAGCAGGTGGCCGTAGTGGGGCGTGCCCGTAGCAAAGGGCGGGCCGTCATAGAACACAAAGTCTTTGTCGCCGCGGACAGAGCGCTTGAAAATGTCCCCGTCTTTCCACAGCTTGAGGATGTCCTCTTCAAGGG
>CAWVVG010000397.1:0-3766 GCA_963932775.1 uncultured bacterium | reverse complement strand
GCAGCGACGCAATCTCGACGACACAGGCATGAAGGCCCCCCCACCTGTTCGCCCAACCAAGCGTCCGCCTCGCAAAAGCAGCGGTGCCGGTACTGGCGGAGGTACCGGTGGTGGAAAGCCCAGGGCCCCGAGCGTGGGTGGTGGAACCGTCATCATCAAACTCAATGACACGTCCCAATCGAGCGGCGCTGAACTAGTCTGTACGGCGGGGAGTTATCGGAAACGAAACTCGTTCAGCGGTGGTGTGGCGACCTTTGGAAGCGTGCCCGGCGGCGTCTGTACCCTGTATTTCAAGGGAGGGATCCCCGCGAAGTTCTCGCCCGTGACCCGGGGTCGGTCGTACAACTGCAGCATCATTGGAACGACCGCAGTTTGCAAATAGTCCCTGAGTGACGGCATCAGTGGTACGGTTCCGGCCTGTGTGAGCTGCGGGTGGTGGATCATACAGGTGGAGATCGCATCATGGTGCTCACGTTTCTCGTCGTAGTTTCTACTCTCTTGTCCAATCCTGTATTGGCAGGCGGTCCCCCAATTTCAAGGGGCCCTTCTACCCATGTGGTGAAGCGAACCAAGAAGGAAAAGGGAAAGCGAAAGAGCAAGGAAGAGCAGGCTGAGGAAAAAGATGAGGCGGATGCTGCAGAAGAAAAGCGCCGCAAAGAGAAGCTCGCTCGGGTGGTTGTGCTGAAGTGGGACGGCACGTCCGCTGGATACACCAATGAGGCCATTGTTCGAAACACCAAGTCGGCCATCTCGCGACCCGATGCGATGTTCTTTCCAGAAGTCGACCTGTACCAAGCGGGCCGCAAGGTGAAGGACCGCACGGTCATCCCAGTGCAACAGCCAGCGAAGGTACCCGACTCCAATCTTCCAGGCGTGCTTCAGGCTGCCAACCAGACGCTTGCGATTCGTTACGACCGCCTCAGGCCCGAGGAATGGGGCCTGCGTGCTCAGGACCTGCGGGCCCTGGCTGAACAAATCTGGTTTGTGGATCGACCCGAGCTGCGAGAGCCTCTGTTCATGCTGTATGTATCCATTGGTTACTCAGCGGAGAACACGAACAACCCGCTTCCTCCGTTCTATGAAGCCGTTGGTCCGCTGCCGGTCAACTACTACTACTATTTGGCTGCCTTACTCGCGTACCAAGAGCCGGCCCTGATGTCTAAGATCCCAACGGCGGAACTTTTGGGGCCCATTCAGTACTACCTTCAGCAGCTTCAGCAGGGTGCCTATCCGTCCTTCAAGCTCGACTTTGAGTTGGAGGATCAGTTTGATCCCCTGGTGTTCCCACAGAACTACGAAGTCTTGGTCAACGGCCTGCCTGTCAGCCTCGACGACAACGCTCAACTCGATGGCTACCTCGGGCGAACCGACATTTATCTAAAGCGGGTCGATTCAGGCAGCGGAATGTCGGAACGCTTCGAGACAGTGAAGTTCGACGAGAACGTATACTTTGTCCGTGAGACCGCTCGAAAGAAGATGGGCGTGGACTTCATTCAGCAGTTGTTTTTGCACAAGAACGAGTGCATCGCTGAGGTCGATGGAGACATTCTCGCCTACTTGGCGATCTATCAAAAGCTTCATCCCAAGGCGGAGATTTACATCTCAGTCGCTGAGAAGGGAAATCCAAACAAGACCTACGTCTGGCGGTATGTGCGCGATGCGGGCCATCTTCGGTTGGTGTCGGACGGCGGCGATGGCTTTCCGGTACGGTTCGCCCTGCTGTTCTCGTCTGGAGCGGTCTTCAACGGCGCCTCCGTGAGCTTCGATGCAGACTTGGCCGATGAGAATGACTTCTCAAAGGGCGTGGAGGAGCGGTTTGACAGCGCATTCCAGAATGCATTTGTCCCGTTCAACTTCGAGCTTCGTGCACACTACAATCGGTTCATGGCTTCGTTGGGGTGGGAGTTTGGCTTAAATACCCGAGATGGCAACGATTGGATCGAGCGGTACTATTTGCCGAAGCATCAGAGCGATCAGTACGCGACTGCAGTCCATTGCTTTCGAACATCTCAGAGTCCTCCGGGTGCGATAACTTCGGCCAAGGGCTGTGAGGACTCAGAGCTGTACCATGTGACCCATTGGAATCGGCACGTGTATTTGGGGCTCGGAGGGGTGTTTGGGCGAGATGCAGGAATCGGGTTTGGCCCACGGATTCAGTGGAGGAATGGCTACACCAACCTGCCTCATGCCTGGCAGTCTACGCTCAACTTCGGGTGGGCGATTCAGCCGCCGATCGGGGATTTCGGAAAGCGATTCCGTCCCATGGTGGATGCGGATCTTCGAGGCGGCTTCTCGCTTGCAGCCAAGAATTCAGTCCAGCGCAATATCGCCCGAGGAGACACCAACTTCGACGGCAGTTTGACGGGTTCGGAGGACAAGGACAATGGTGAGGGCGTGGTGATGCCTGTATTTGGCCTGACCCTTGGCGTTGGGTTCACATTCTGATTGGGGCGATGAATCAGCGGAGGTAAGTATGTGGATGTGGCTCTGGGCTTCTGTAGCGTTGGCCGATGGCAATTTGGTGTGGAAATGGCCCAATGAGACTCAGGTTCGGTACCATCTCGAGACTGTGGTGGACGCGCCCCAGGGACGGGTGTGGTTGGCGGAAATAAATGAAGTTGCCCGGGCTACCCGCCAGATGCTGGTCCTTGACGTGACCTGCCGTGGGATGCTTTCGGGCAAGCGCTACAGGGTGGAGTGTGTCATGGATGAGGCCGTCTTACGGGGCCGGGCAGTGCCTGGTGAGGAGGCCCTTCTTAAGTCAATCATGGAAGCCCAACAGGGTCGTCTCAAGGGGACTGTCGTAACCTTGAGTGTGGGTGAAAATGGCCGGATTCGATCCCTGGATATGCAAGGCTCAGGGGCCTCGAATGCCCGGGTGGCGCAGATCATGGAGAATCTTAGGCAGATGGTCCGCAGAGCGTTCTCGCCACTGGATGTTCAGCTTCCGAAGCGTGGCGATGACAAGGGCAAGAAGTGGTCTCAGAAAGGAACCCCTATGGTCATGGAGTTGATGACAAACCAGGGCACCTCCGGGGGGGTGGTGATGAAGCATCAAGTGTCTAAAGTCGCCGAATCGATGGTTTGGATCGAGACCACTGGGCGTGGAACGGTTGCGGAAGGTGCAATGATGGAGGCGGGGACTTCCACCATGATTCACCTCACAGCCAAGGGCAGGAGCCAGTTCAATACGGCTCTGGGCGTGCTGGATTGGAGCGCGGTGGAGACACAAGCGTCGTTCTCTGCTTCGAACCTGGCATCATTCAGCGGCATGAAGCCAGCCAGTCATTCCAGCTGGGCGGGTCGCGTGGATGAAGCCGGCATTCGGCTCGAGCCGGTACCTTAGCCTTTGGGAACCATTTCGTGCCACTTCCCAAAGTGGACTGCCGTTACCTGCTTGCCCATCTTTATGTATTCCTGAGCAACAGCGGTAACGATGTGCTTCATCCCAACGGACTCTCGCTCAGTTGAGGCATGAATGCAGGCATTGATCGCCGAGTTGATGATCGAGCCACCGGCCAGCACGAATTGTTTTGCGATGGCATCGAGGTCGAGGTTCTCGGCTTTGGGTGCGCCTTTGGGGATGGCTCTCTTCCAGAGCTGTTGGCGCTGCTCAAGAGAAGGCATCGGGAATTCAATCACCGCTCCAAAGCGTCGGAGGAACGCTTCATCGATGTTTTCTTGGAGGTTTGTCGTGAGAATTGCACACCCTTCGAACACTTCGAGTCGCTGCAGCAGGAAGCTGACTTCTTGGTTTGCAAACCGA
>CAWVVG010000396.1:0-3772 GCA_963932775.1 uncultured bacterium | reverse complement strand
TCCCGAGATGTCAGCTCAAGACCGCCCAGCTTTGCCCGACCGTCTTCAACCACCACGCGCCCGGAGAGGCATCGACGCAGGGCTTCGGGTTGCTCGTGAATTTCTTTGAGCATAAAGTTGGGGAAATCACCTTTCTCCGCCTCCGCCCACTCTGCCTCAAGGGTCTCCACGTCGCGGCTGCTGGTCGCACCGTCCAGCTGGCTGGTCTCTACACCCTCTGCGGTAATGACAGCAATGTCGCCGTCCTCAAGGTAGACAACCCGCCGGGTATAGGCCACAAGCGCATGGGGGTCACTCGCGAGGAATGTCTCCCCGTCGCCCAGGCCAACCACCAGGGGTGAGCCGTGCCGAGCCGCAATAATCGTATCGGGCTTGTCACTGAACAAGACCGCGATGCCCCAGGTTCCACGTACAAGGCCCAAGGCAGCCTTCACGGCCTCGATGGGCTCCGGGTTCTCAGCAAGGCACTTGCCCACAAGATGCGCAAGCACCTCGGAGTCCGTCCCCGATTGAAACACGACGCCTTCGGCCTGAAGCCGTTCTCGAAGAATGGTGGCATTCTCGATGATTCCATTGTGGACCAAGGCAACCCGACCCGTCCCGTCGACGTGGGGGTGTGCGTTCTCGACCGTCACACCACCATGGGTCGCCCAGCGAGTGTGGGCAATGCCAACATGGCCCACAACGTCCTCTGGAACGACGGCAAGGAGGTCTTTGACCCGCCCCACCTGCTTGTGAATCGTAAGAGGGTCGCTTGCAAGCGCGATCCCTGCCGAATCGTATCCACGGTACTCGAGGCGCCGCAGCCCCTCGAGAAGGATTGGGGTCGCTTCTCGCTCACCGACGTATCCAACGATTCCGCACATGGAGCCTCCCTCTGTCCGCTCCCTAACCCGCCATTCGGCCACGGCCGTCACCGGATCGGAAGGAGGCGGTTAACCTTATAAAACCATGCCGAAATTTAGTCTCAATTCATCCGACCCGTCCCAAGAATCAGAGCTCCTTGAGAGCCGTACTTGGTCCGGAGCCCTGTCAAAGGCATTGGGCCGCCTAAAAGGCGGCTCACAGGCCACGCTCACCGTTGAGGTTAGCCAAGATGGGCACACAGAACTGTGGGGCGACGATACCGACCACCGTCTCAGCTTTGGTACCGACGCCGACACAAGCTTTGAGATGGCCGAAGACCCCACAACAAGCCTCTGGGATGCACCCACGCCAGGCTCAGGCGCTCAAGCAGCCCGGGAGCCCAACCATGTAGATCGGGCACAGACCGACGAAGGGATCGAGGCAATCGGCCGATCTTCAACCGAGGTGGAAGCATGCAATGTGGCCATGGACATGTTGATGACCCACATTCCCGCAGAGAGCGGCTCCGTCCTACTCGCAGAGGGCACTCAGCTTCGTTTTGTTTGCGTGCGCGGCCCCAAGGCCGAGGCGTTGAGCGGGTCATCCATGAGCGTTGATGCGGGCGTAGCGGGTGTGGTCGCCGGCAGTGGACGTCCTTTGCTCATTCGCGGGGCTCGGAACTCATCCCAGCATGACGCCGCTTTCGATAAGAGCCTGAATCACATCACCCATACGCTCCTTGCACTGCCCATCACGGCCAACAACCGGGTCTTGGGCGTCCTGGAGCTTTTGAACCCGTTCGGGGCAACCACATTCACCTTGGCTCAGCAAGAGCTCGCCAAGACTGTGGCTCATGCCCTCGGACAGCGCATCAGTTGATCATCGCCATCAGCGCCTTGTAAGCAGGCGCTGGAAGATATCGGGACACATCGCCGCCATTGGTCGCGATTTCTCTCACCAAGGATGAACTCACGAAGATGTTCTTGGGCTCAGTGAGCAGGAATACAGTCTCCACTTCCGGCGCCATGTCCATATTGGCCAGCCCAATCTGGAACTCGAACTCAAAGTCCGTCACCGCACGAAGCCCGCGCAGAATAAAGTTGGCACCCAAGGACCGACAGTGGTTGATGAGCAGCCCATCAAAGGTGTCTACGGACACATTGGGAAAGGGGGCCGCGCACTCCTCGAGGACCTGCCTCCTGACATCGATGGGTAAAAAATACTCCTTCTTGGGGTTGGTCCCAATGGACAGCACAACCTCATCGAACAGAGATACCGCGCGCGTCACAAGGTCGAGATGACCTGTGGTGATTGGATCGAATGACCCGGCGTAGACTGCGATTCGCTTCATGTTTACTCCTCAATCGAGGACTATCGTATGCCCCGAGGAGATGCAGCACCCAGATGTTTTCGGAGTACCGACCGAAGGCGACGGCTTGCCCGAAGACTTCCAAAAACCGGGTCGACCGCAATGTCGCGCCTCAGCTCAAGTTGGACCTCTCGATCCAGATGGTTTCGGCCCATAATCGCGCGCTCTAAAGAAAGCAGCGCGAGGTCATCTCGGCCACGCACGGCTTCCAGCACGGCAGCGGTCACTTCCGTGTAGATATGAGAGGGCGCCTGCACAGCCAGACTGTCAAAGCTCGCTTGTGCAGCCGTCATGTGCCCCAGGCGCGCCTGAGCCATCGCCATGCCACCGAGCGCCAGAACGTTGTCTGGCTGCTTGGCTAAGACGCTGGAGTACAGGGCCAACTCAGCCCGATGCCTGCCTTGACGGCGCTCCGCCCAGGCGAGGCGAAGTTGAGCATGCCCGTCCCCGGGATGTCGACTCAAAATCCACCGGTAGTGCCATGCAGCCAATCGGTAATGGCCCGTATTGTAGGCCGCCCGCGCAACGATCCTCCGGCTCTCCGTGTCTTCTGCCTCAATGTCGAGTTTCTGGTCGGCATCGAGCACAATGGGATCATTGGGAACCATCACCCGCAACCATCGGTGGTACCCAACTCCCGTGCTCTTGTCGTCGCTCCGATGGACTGGCCCCTCCCCGACTTCCAGCTTCCTGAGCCTTGTACGGGCGCCATCGATGGGTACCTGAACCGCAGCTATGCGTTCTCCGTCCGTCGAACCCTGAATCAGGTTGACCATCTTCCGAAGTGACATTCCCTCTTGAGCGGATTCTACCTGGGGCAATCGCTCGATCCAGGCGTAAGCCGCATCCATCCAGGTTCCAATCATCACTATGACCAGGGCCGCCGCGAAAAACTTCTGGTCGAAGACACCGTGTGTCTTGAATGCCATGCGCTCCTGCCGAAAATGGCTCAGCCTTATCGAGAGGCTTGGCAAGTCCAGCGCCACTTCGTCCCCCTCTTTTAGCTCTCGGCCAAGAACCAACAGGGCCTCTCCTACCCGGCGGATATGGACCGACGCCCCTGGGAACACGACCTCAGCGCCATCCACGTCCCCAATGACCGAGACGGTGGCCACTTCCAAGACGGCGTCTTCGATGAGCAAGCCATGCATTCGAACCTGTACGTGGAGTTTACCCATCGGCGACCCCACTCTTGGACCGACGGTTGGCCCCCAGCTTGAGCGGTGAGTCGTCCCCGTACGTGCTCTCCAAGAGTCGCCGTGTCCGAGGTAGGCCTCTCAAGGCCTCAAGACTTGGGTCCAAGCGGATGTCCTGCCTAAACTCGATGTGATGGAAAGTATCCATGACTTCGATTTCAGATAGCGCACGCTTTAAATGGCGATATGCCTTTCGGTCTTTGCCTTGTTCTGCCGCAATTTTTGCCCGATGCAGCTCGGCATAAGGAAGCTCTTCCGGGGATGGGCGCAGAGCCGCCATAATCTCCTCAGCCTCCCGATATCGACCCTGATGGGCCAAGTTGACTGCGAGGTTGTTCTTGGTATTGGAGTTTTCGGGGTC
>CAWVVG010000395.1:0-3798 GCA_963932775.1 uncultured bacterium | reverse complement strand
TCCTGGTCGTAGACGACCACATGGACCTTCTCCTTGAGGAAGGTGCCGAACTGCCCGCAGACCTTCGGATACGCATCTTCAGCAATACGGGCCAGCTGCCCGGCAGTGAATTCCGTCGTGAACCAGTGGGGGTCCGCCGAATCTCGCTTGGACTGCGGCCAGTGAATGTAGAAGTGCTCTGTCTCCAGCGTTTTCCAGGCCACATCGGGATGATTGGTGTCGTAGCCGCCGCCCGCGAACGCCACATTCATGCTCAGCCAAGCTGCGATAAAACTCACCATCGGGCCACCACCTTGGTGCCAAAGCGACGTCCGGGCTGAGGCGCCAGCTCCTCAAGCCCCAGGTGCGCAAAGGTGCGGGTATCCCCACCCTTCAGATCTTGGCTGGCAGACAACTCAACACCCCAGTGGGCACTCGGCTCTACGCTGAGACTCAGCCCTACATCCACCCAGTCCCCGCCGGTGTGGCGCAGCGCTGACATCTGCCGGCCTTCGGAACCATTGATACCGACGGAGCTTTCTCCCATCCGGCGAAAGTTCAGCTGACCTGCGAGGGACACCATACTGCCTGCCATGGCGGTAATGTCCGTATTCAAAATCCACTCATCGCCCGGATTGATCACACCATTCCCGAAGCCTTCTTGGGCAACAACATACCCAACAATCGCCGGAAATTTGCGGACATAGCCAAGTTCAGCCGCCATGCTAGCCATGCCTTTGATGGCCCACTTCGCGTGCCCAAGAACCGAGAGGTTGGTGGCGCCGGTGCCCGTTAAAAATGAGGAAGTGTTCGCGGGCCCACCTGAACCCGACGGCCACTCGACACCGCTCGGTGCCTTCAAATCAAGAGACACAGCAAAACTTCCCGGCCCCCCAAGCATGGGCTGAACCACGAGGCCTGTATGTGCATCGCCCATGGCAAGCGTGGTGATCTCATTTCCACCTGCGGGGCGCAAGGAAGAACGAACCCACGGTACCCGTCCATACAGGGTCACTCGGTCCGAAAAGCCTTGGCGAACTTCAAGCCACAAACGAGCGTGATTCCAGGACATTCCTTTGGGTTGTTCCCGCAGTCCACCGTCACTTCCACGATAGGCCTGAGAGGTCTTAGAGTCCACCGCAGTGGCAACCTCAAGCCAACCCTTGGGCATTACCAAGGGCCGGTCGACCACTCGCCTGGAGAGATCACCCTGAGAAGTCTTGGAGGTAAACGGACCTGCCTCAGCAACGCCTGAGAGCGCACCCATGACCGCAACAATCACCCAAAAAACACCCATCGAGAGAAAGAATACCATGTGCGGAATCATCTCGAACAAACCGCCGGTATCGATCGACACCCCAGCCGACCATGGCTCGGGTATTCATGGTGCCAGACGTCCGATGCCGAACACCCTCGACCCTCGCTTTATTCTGCCCGTTTAACGATGATGAACTCAACTCGACGGTTCAAGTCCCATGCATCGGGTGTCTCACGAGCATCCAGCGGCTCTCGCTCACCCCGCCCTACCGCAGCCAAGCGATCGCCCGACACACCCTGAGCCATCAGATAGTCGCGTACCGCTTCGGCCCGACTCTGACTAAGCTTCATGTTGTATGTGTCCGAAGAACGGCTGTCTGTGTGGCCTTCTACCCGCAACTGCGTCACCTCTGGGTGACCCTGTAAGGTCTCAGCAACCGCGTTCAACAAGCGGAAACTGGTGTCCATAATGGTGGCAGCATTGGTATCGAAATAGATCTTATCTGTGATTCGAATGGCCCTGCTGGTGACTCGAACTTGCGGCGGCGGCGCCTCTGGATTCAGGACGAACACCCGGTCCAGCGCCTCGCCCTCGGCAACCGTGAAGTCCTCTTCAAAGAAGTCGAACCCTTCAGCGGAGGCAGACACTATCCACACACCTGGAGTCAGATTCTGAGCGAACTTAGCGCTGCCTTCTGCAACGGTTCCATCGTCCTCGTTCTCAAGATTTGCCACCAAATCGTCGATTGGGTAGCCATACGGGTCCCGGAACAGGATGCGAACCGGGTTGAGTTCATCTGGGCACCCATCGGAATCCTCAAAGCCATCGAGGTCTTCCGCCTCGGTTGGACATGGATCCGACCGATCCAGCAAGCCATCTGCATCCGTGTCGACGATGGCTTCTGGCTCGTATCCTACGGCAAGCATCGACCGGTAAGCTGAGGTACCAATCCCCTGGCTGAGACCCGCGCCGACACCCATGCGGACAACCCAGTCGCCGGGTCGGTACCAACCTCCAAGCATCCCTTCCCATGCACCGCCAGCCTGGTTGTCGATGGCCGTGGGCTGCAAATACCCCGCCACATCGCCAGACATACCGACCTTAGCAGAGAACTCATACCCCACACCCAGCCGGGTCACGATCTGGTCATCGATGGTGATGTTGTCCAGCTCAGCCGGTGGTCGGCCGCGGTAACCAAGGTTCACCGCAGCCAGGACCGGGCCCATCCGCTTGTCGAGAATAAACGTAGTCTCGTAGCCAATGCCCGACCCACCAATGGGCAAATCGACTGTGGCTGTGGGCGCACCAAAACGGGCCGCGACTGCGAAGCCGACTGGACCGTCCTCCGGATCCATCACCGTGCCGCGAAAGTCGAGCGCCACATCGCCGAGGCCACCCTGGGTATCTGCAATATCAGAGGTAGCAGCCAGCACGATCGGGACATCCATGCCCATCCGAAAACGGCTCACGGTGTAACCAAAAATCAGGTCAGCAGTCATCAGGTCCTTGAGGACCGCCATTTCCTTTCCATCCCGATCACGGGTGAAGGTCAGCAGGTTCCGGGCCTGGCCGAAGACCACCTTACCCATGAAAGTGTTAGACGCCGACAAGCCCGCATCATCGGTGAGCAACGTCCGTCGCGCATCGATGCTCGGACGCACGTTCTGCGCATCAAACTCCGGCACTGCCTCTTGCGCTCGAGCGTTCGAGCCTACTGAAGCGATCCACACCAATCCAATTAGACCAAGTTTCATGTCTATTGATTACCACAGACACGAGGCGGAGTGGAAACCAAGACGACAGGGCGCCCTGTCGTTCGGCATGCATCGCCCTATACGTGGTCTCATGCGATCAATTGGCCCCATCCTCCTTCTCGCGGTCGCCTGGGGCATAGGCCCTGGCCTTCCGGTACTGTTTGAGGGCAAACTCCTCGGGCATGGACTCACGGATTTATATCCAAGCGTCTGGGGAATGTGGGCCTTCGCCGATGCCCAGCCAGGCTTGCCCAACCACACCGCCTGGATCGGGTTTCCATCGGGTATGGGGTACTACTATTCGAGCCCAATAAAAGGGTGGCTGGCCTACCCATTGTTGCCGCTTCTCGGCCTTGCCGGCACCTGGAATTTTCTATTGATCGCTGCCCGGGTTGCGACTGTCCTATGCGCCTGGAGGGCCGGCCTGGCTTGGGGCCTGGGTCAGCGCGGCTCGGTGGTCGCAGCAGCGGTCTATGGATGCAGTCCTTTCTTCCACGGGTATGCGGTGGAGGGAATCGCAGAAGGAACGGACGGGTGGACACTGGCCTTGTGGCTGTGGGCGCTGGGAGCGAAACGATTCAGAACAGCCGCCCTCCCCTTTGCTTTGACCATCTTGTCGAGCTGGTATTTGGGTATGGTTGCCTGTTTGTTGTTGCTTATGGTCAGCATTCGGGACCGCCGCTCATTGTGGAGCGGGCTCGGCCTTCTGCTCGTCGCACCCGCGCTCATCCAGTTCGTCGGCGCCTTTCCTGGGAATGCTCCCCTTGTCGATGCCGTGCGCCAAGGAATGGGGGCCAGCCTGGGGAT
>CAWVVG010000394.1:0-3798 GCA_963932775.1 uncultured bacterium | reverse complement strand
ATGCCGATGCCGATGCCGATGCCGATGCCGATGCCGACGCCGATGCCGATGCCGATTCCGACGCCGATGCCGACACCGATGAAGATGGTGACGGATACACGACCGACGAAGACTGCGATGACAGCGATCGAACGATTCACCCAGGCGCAGATGACAGCGAATGCAACGGCATCGATGACGACTGCGACGACTGGATCGACAGCGACTGGAATGACGACGAGTATGAGCCCAATGATGTCGAAGGCCATGTGCTCGAGGACATCGCTGGGACCGAGATTGAAGTCACCGGGGGATACATTCACCCGTCTGTCGACACCGACATCTTCCGTTTTTACGTGGAAGATGGCTGGTTGGACTGGTTCAATGTGACTGTCACCCTCACCGATGTGCCCAGCACCGTCGATATGAGCCTGACACTGCTGTGGGTAGAAGACTCAGACGGAGAGAGCCACGGCGAAGTGGACAGCTCCGATGAAGATGGCCTCGGAGCCGACGAGGAAGTGAGCTTCACTGAAGACATGTGGCTCACCAACCAAACCGGGTGGTATGAGGTCGTCATCAACTCCAGCGCCTCCAGCAGCTGTGAGAATGACTACACGTTGATCATCAGCGCCAACGACCGATAGCTCGCCCCCCGTGGCCCACCCCGACTCGCTTCAGCCCCTTCGCACCATCGCAGATGGAGTGGGGCGGGTGGTATTCCTGACCGGCGCCGGAATCAGCGCCGAGAGCGGCATTCCAACTTTTAGAGGGCCTGAAGGCCATTGGACCGTGGGAAGCCAAGTCTATCGGCCCCAAGAGTTGGCCACATGGGACATGTTCTCCCGCAAACCTGAACTGGTCTGGCCATGGTACCTATGGCGCAGAGATGTTTGTCGGCGAGCCCTTCCAAATGAAGCCCACCACCACTTGGTTGCGCTCGATACAATGCTGGCCGACCGCTTCACTCTGGTCACTCAGAATGTGGATGGTCTCCATCTCCGTGCAGGAAGCAGCCCCGAGCGTACCTTCGAGATTCATGGAAACATCGACCATTATCGTTGTGCAAAGGGCTGCAGTCCCAGGCGCATGGTGCCGAATTTAGAGGGCGTTGGCGAACACTCCGGCTTTCTGCCCGAATGGGGGGAGGCACTCGAGTGCAGCCGGTGTCGATGCTGGATGCGCCCCCATGTACTCTGGTTCGACGAGTGCTATGACGAGAGCAACTACCGCTTTGAGAGTGCGGTGTCCTCCATGGCCGACGCCGAAGCATTGATTGTCGTCGGAACAACCGGTACCACAAGCCTGCCTGCTCACATGCTACAAATCGCCGTGATGCGGGGGATGTTTATTGTCGACATCAATCCAGAAGACAATCCATTCGCCCAGGCTGCGGTCGGTGGCCCAGGAACCTGGCTTCAACAATCGGCGACCGAGGGCCTTATGCGCGTCCGATGTGCACTCGAGGGTGCAGTCAGGGCTTCGCCTCAAAGGTCCCGCTAAAGTCCACGGGCACGACCAAGGCGCCAACCTCTATGGACATCTCACCCGACATTGACCCCTCCACGCGCTCGGTCGAAGCGGTCCCGGACCATGCCTCATCCAAGACACCGAAAATGTCGAGATCCAGAACCATCTGCCCACCTGCAAGGCCTTCGTCATCGACCAAGCCGTCGATCGTTCCGACAAAGGTCTGACCACCGACCAAGCCATCGACCGAGCCCTGAAACCTGCACTCGACGATGCCTTCAAGCGTTCCGTCACTCAGATCGAAGGCAACCGGTCCGTCACAGGAGTCCGCGATCTCCAGCCCCCCGGTCTCTGCCAGCACTTCAATGCTGAGCGCCCCGGTGAACTCGCCCGCCGGTCCGACTGGGCCGCCGGTATCGCCAGCCCCTGAATTCGCTGGAATTGGCAGACATTCTCCCGCCTCATCGCGTACGAATCCAGACGCGCAGTCTGGTGCGGTAAATGCACAACCAAGCCCCAATGCTGTCACCCACAAAACGACCATCGCCCAACTCCGTTGCTCCAGCCTACGATCGACTTCCACCAAGGTCAAACCGACCCCACCAATCCGCACCAATAACCACAGGTGTTGACGAGTCAACACATTTAACAATAGACTGCTTGCAAACCCCTCGGGAGAAGTCATGGACTGCAATGAAGAACTCTTGGACGGCGCGCGTGTGGCCTACCTCGCTGCTCGCGGAGAATCCGACCTCATTCCCATCAAAGAAGCCGCAATGCTGGTGGATCGCACCGTTCCGACCCTCAAGAAGTGGGTAAAGAGCAGCGAGATCAATGGAACCCGAGAGAACCCGGACAACCCGCGCAGTCGACTGATGGTGAGCCGCAAAGAGCTCATGGTTCACATGGCCACTGCAGGCAAGGCTGCGAATCCCCCAAGGGCCCAGACGAGCAACAGTGGCCCGGCCAAAGCCGTCGTCATCGCAGAGCTCGCCGGCCAGACCGCATTGGTCGTCGCACTCAAGACTCAACTCGACCTCATTCAGAGCCAGATCGGTGCCATTGAAGAAGCCAAGCGCAGCGAGCAACGACGGGCAGACGACTGGAAGGATCGAGCCACTGGACTCGAGGCTGAGCTGAAAGCCATGAAGATGTCGGCTGGCACACCGTGGTGGAAGAAGCTGCTCACGACGTCCATTCCCACAGATTAGTCCTCCACGACTCTCGGGGGTATGGCCATCCAAAAACCGGCCCTGTTACACCCGGTGGAGGAGCGACCTATGAGCACCACGCTGAGCCTTCAAGACATCAAAGACGCGGCAACCCGAATTCAAGGACACGTGGTTCACACGCCAGTGCTGGAGCGACAGCACAAAGATGCCACTCTGCTGATCAAGCCGGAGGGCCTGCAGCCCATTGGTGCCTTCAAGCTTCGGGGAGCCATCAACAAGATGGCTACGCTTCCCAGCGACTGTCCGGGTGTCGTGGCCCATTCATCTGGAAACCACGCCCAAGCCGTTGCTCGAGCAGCGAAGCTACTGGGCATACCGGCCATCATCGTGATGCCGAACGATGCGCCTCCTCTCAAGCGCCAGCGGACTGAAGCCGACGGTGCAGAAGTCATCGTGGTGGGGCCCGATTCGGACGAGCGCAGAGATCTGGCGCGGGCCATAGCAAAAGAGCGAGGCTTGGTGGCAATAGAGCCCTACGATGACTTGGCCATCGCGGCCGGACAAGGAACCCTGGCCTTGGAGTTGATTGAGTCCGCGGGCCCCATCGACCGGCTGTACGCACCGGTAAGTGGTGGTGGTCTGATGACGGGCTGTGCGGTGGCTACCCGTGCCCTGTGCCCGAATGCCGAAATTATCGCGGTCGAGCCCCGCACCAAGGATGCCTTACTGCGCTCACTGGCGAAGGGTGAGCGAACGGCAGTCCCCCCTCCGTCCACCATCGCAGATGGGCTGAGGGTGCGGGTTCCCGGTGAACTCGTTTGGCCCATTCTGAGAGAGCATGTAGACCGAGTCGTTCTCGTCGATGACGAAGAGCTCGAGACCGCGATGGCATGGGCGCTTGGCGAGTTGCGTATTGTGCTCGAGCCCTCCGGTGCAGCAGCACTGGCCGCAGCCCTTAGAGAGGGCCACGGCCGATGTGGAATCGTCTGCACCGGCGGGAACGTCGACCCAGGCTTGCTCGCCCGAATCGCAGCTCGGGTGGCCTCAGAGAGCTGAACGTCGGCGACCGAAGATGCCCATCACAGCCAAGAGGAATGGCCAACCAATGGAGGACGGGGAACGGCCGGCTGAACTGCAGCCGCTCTTGTCACCATCTACCGCACTGCCCGAACCATCG
>CAWVVG010000393.1:0-3821 GCA_963932775.1 uncultured bacterium | reverse complement strand
GAGCCCCATTCGAGCCGATGTCCAGGCCACCAATACTCCGAAATATCCAGCGACATTTAGGTGTATATACGACACCTTACCAGCCAAGGTCTGAATGACCACACCATCGTTAAGTTCTCGAGAGTCGCCCGCTTGGAGTCGCTGTCCTCCAATAATGATGCCATTGACACAAGCGACGGCGCGCACCCCTGTGGCGGACACCTCCACCCTCAACACCGCCCTCTCCGATCGGTTGGTCCACCGACCATCATTCAACATGTCGTAACTATATCCGGCCACCACATCGCCGATGGGAACAGACGGCAAGGCCATGCCGCACAAAACCAGGTCGACCACTGACTCAGCGTTGAACTCCAGGATGATGGTCTCAGTCGTCGGCGTTTTCTGAATGACAGACAATATTTTATCAATGGCCACACTCAGGGCTTCAGAAGTCCCCATAACGATTCCGCGGCCTTGTTCAGTCCATTCATACCGATCACTCGGCGCCATCGAGTACGCCTGGAACCAGAGATTGGCGGGCTCCACAACGGGGAGCAAGCCAATCGCTCGCGTTAGCTCCGCTGAACCCGGCTCGAAGCCTTCCAACAGAACCACGGCACCCTTGGGGAGCATGGATGGTGCCGGAGCATCTTGGCTGACCCGAACGAGTCGATGGGACTGAATGGCCTGCACCAGCGCTGGGACGAGCCAGACCCGATTCTGAGGGACCAAGCGATAAATGGGTACATGGCCAGGCATGCCCTTTAGGGTGAATCCGCCAACATGCTCCCAAGCCACTTCAGTCTGGTTCATGCACATGCGAGTGGTGCTGGACAACCAGACCTCGCCTCTCGGTGCTTTGGAAAGAATCCGCGCCGCAAGATTGACAGCCTCACCGAAGGCATCGCCGTCGATGGTCTCCACATCTCCAGTGGCCATCGCCGCCCGAATACTGAAACCATGATCGGCGTTGATTGTAGTGACCAGCTCCAAGCACGCCTGAGCCGCGTCCGATGCGGCCTCAAACAACGCCATGTATGAATCGCCGAGGTTCTTGACGATCCGGCCGCCACAGGCCTCTACCACAGGTATGACCGTCTGCTCGTGTTTCGCAATCAGGTGTCGAATGGCCTCTCGATCCGAACGCCCCACCGACGCGGTGTAGTTGGATAGGTCCGTGAAGACGACTGTGAGCGTGCGGGTGGCCACTAATTCTCCTGCAGAGCCCGAACCATAGCGCAGAACAACCCAAATAGTCGAGGCGTAGATTTCATCCAGTCCTCACTGCTACGACGGCTCGTGCCAATCTGACATTGAAGTCTCGGAATTTCACTTAATCCGCGACAAAATGTCACAAATAGTTGCAAGCGATTGCCCATAGGAGGGCCACCCCATAATGGCACGGTACTTGCTTATTTACAGTTCGCAGAGGTGAGTCCCCAACAACATGATTGGCAAACCAAACAAAGTTTTCGTCGGAATGTTCGTCACCACTACGGTGATCGCACTCGCTGGCGTTTTGGCTGCCAATGTGGTGCCGCAACTCGCCTGGCCATTGCCAGATGATGCGCCAGTCATCGATCCCTTCAGTGGCGAAGTGGCGACTGTGGCAGACAACGACAATCAAGAAAGCACACCCATCGCTGCAGTGACGGAAGCCTCACCAAGCACGATCAGCAAGCGTTCGTTGGTCGACCCCATCCTCAAACGCAACATCTTTGACAGTACCAAGGTTGGGCAGAAGTCCGATGCCGGCGATGACGGCGACGCAGGAGCCAAGTCATCCCTTCCGGTGACCCTCATCGCCACCATTGTGTCGGACCCTGAGCAGTACAGTTCCTGCCTTATCGGTGAAGAGAAGGGTGAAGCCAGTGCCTTGGGGTATGGCATCGGCGACATGGTCCTCGGAGAGGCCACCATCTACCGAATCGAGCAACGACGGGTAATCCTCAAACGAACAGACGGCGATCTTGAGTACCTGGAAATGGACGGCGCCGATCCGATATCCCCTGCATCGGCGAAGGCAGCCAAGGCCAGTAAGAGCGGCAAATGGGATGGTGTCGAGAAAGCGAGTGAGACAAAATTCACGATCGACCAAGAGACCTTCGACAAGATTCTAGAGAACCCCGACAAGCTCGCAGGACAAATACGGGCAGTCCCCCACACAGACGACAACGGAAAGGTGGATGGGTATCGCCTTTCAGGAATTCGTCGCAGCTCATTGTTCCGCAAGCTCGGAATAAAGAATGGCGACGTTGTCCATTCGGTCAACGGTAGCGACCTGACCACTATGAGCTCGGCCCTTTCTGCATTCGAATCACTCCAAAATGAGCGCAACTTCAACTTCGAAGTCACCTCCCGTAAGCAAAAGAAGACGTACGAATACGAGGTGCGCTGATGCACCATCCGGAACGCCATATGCCCAAAAATGAATCACATCTCGGTCCCTCAATCTTCATCGCGCTGCTGGGCTTTGCCCTCAGCTTGTCTGGGCCAGCCTTCGCGCAGACACCAGCGGGGATCTCGCCAGCGCTGAAAAAGGGCCTCGGTCCAGCAGGAACGATCCCGGGGCTACAGAAGCCTGGGCTACCGATCCCTCCGGTCCGCGGAGCCACAACCGAGGCCACACCAGCCGCAACGGACGAGGCCGAAGAGGCCGAAGAGGCTGAAGATACCGAGGAAGCTGAGGAAGCCGCAGGGGACGAAGAACTTCCCGCAGCAAAGGAAGAAAGCCAAGGGTCAACCTTTTCTCCGCCTCGGCAAAAGCCGCCAATCCTCGATCCGAACGCCAAGATCATGCTGGACTTCGTAAACAAGCCCATCATGGACCTAATCAAGTACATGGCCGAGATCACCGGTCGAAACTTCATTCTAACGGATGACATCAAAGGTGAAGTAACCATCATTAGCCACAAGCCGGTCTCGGTTCCTGCGGCTTATGAGGCGTTCCTGTCTGCCCTGGAGCAGACTGGGTACACGACTGTGACCGTGGGCAACGTGACCAAGGTCGTGTCGTCTAACATCGCCGGAAAGACGCCCATTAGTGTACACCACAACGGCAACATTCCATTCACAGACAACTTTGTCACGCAGGTGATCGAGCTCGAGAATGTATCCGTCAGCGATATCTCAAGCGTAGTCAAAGAGTTGATGAGTAAGGACGCATCCGTCATCTCCTATGCGCCAGCGAACACCCTCATTCTGACGGATGCCGCAACCAACATTCGGAAGATCTACCGAATCATCAATCAGCTCGACATTGCGGCACCCAAGGCCAAGCTGACGGTAGTGCAGCTGGCTCACGCCCAAGCTGCAGACATTCAAAAGATAATCCAAGACCTGTATGGCACCGCTTCAAGTGGTTCATCTACCGCCTCAAGCTCTGTTGAGGACCGTAAGTCCCGGCGGCGGCGACGCCTCAAGGACAGAACTTCCGGCGGCGCTGCGGCAGGCGGTTCGTCCACCAGCGTAGGCGCCGAGGGGAAATATATTGAGAAGATCATTGCAGACGAGCGCACCAATACATTGATCGTAATGGCCAATGAGGAAGCCCTGAAAGCAGTCCTCGAATTGATCAACGAACTGGATGTCGATGTTGACCCCTCCTCCCGAGCCCAGATCCATGTGATCTACTTGGAGCACGCAAAGTCGGAAGACGTCGCTTCAGTGTTGTCCAACCTTGCACAAAGCGGAAACAACAAGGACTCGCGGGGAATGTCCTCAGCCCGCAGAAGAGCCGCACAGCAGCGCGCAACCTCCCAAAGTCGTGGGGCCAGCAAGTCGGCGGCCATAGCCGGGGCTTCCGGGGGCGAAGACAGCACCGGCGCTACCGCGGCATT
>CAWVVG010000392.1:0-3822 GCA_963932775.1 uncultured bacterium | reverse complement strand
CGAGCCAGACAGTTCCGTCCTTCGCCTGACCGATGCATTCGGGTTCACCCTCGTGCCGATCGCGGGCGCCACACTAATCGGAAGCTGGCTCCACTCCATGAGCGACAACCACCCCTTGGTAATCGCGGGCCATGAAGCACCAACAGACACCGGTGGATGGCTGTACTGGGCCCACACGGATCGACTGGTATTCGGAACCAGTCGAGAAGTCATGGGCACCTTATTTGAGGACTCGACACTGCAGGTAGGCACCACCGAAGGTGAGGCCATTGAGGTTCAACTGAATGGAGCGCTGCTCACCCGCACACCGGCCACCGACGGTAAATACCGCCACGAGATGCCCTCAGAGAGCACCATCCGTGCGGTCTCTGAAGGCTACACTCCTGGGCCATGGGGAGCTCCAGAGCAGGGAATGACGCCTCCCTTGGGGATGTCAGGCTTCATCACCGTGACTGTGGTGGACCCTGACGGCACCCCCGCCCCGGCCACCTTGACCTGGAACGGTGTGTCATACCCAATCAGCGTAAACGGTCAGCGAGTACCCGTGGGTGCAGGGCTGGGAAGTGGACTGATCACAGCAGGGCCGGAGTACTTGCCGGTCACAATAGAGGAGCAGAGCATCGGAGGCGATGTCGAAATCGATGTGCACCTCGAGGCGATGACCACCGAGGCGGCCTGGGTCGCGTTTGATGTCCCAACCTTTCCGGGACCCGTCGAGCGACGCTCAACCGAAGACATCTTGGCGACACTGTCCGGATCGGGTGTCGACTATGCAGTGCTGACGGCCGCCGATGAGGTGGCTCAGACTAGTGTGCCTCCTGACTTTGGTTGGCCCATTTCCTACCATGGCGGCTCAACAGCAAACGGCCCAGACGGTCACATCGTCGCCTGGCCATGGTCTTCAGATTCGAAATCAGCGGCCCACGGTGCTGCCCCGTGGCATGAACTCTCTCCCATCGAGTTGTTCCATTGGATGTCCAAAGCAGGACGTCGATTCACCGCGGTCGATGCCCTGTGGAGCTCCAATACGTCCCAGGTGTCCTCTCTCCACCCCCGTCCCGATGCATTCCTGATTCGTTCACCGAGCGAGCTTCCCCAATACACAACACTGCTCGATGGTTGGCTTGCAGCGAGCCTCGTCGGAGAACGAACTTGGGTGGAAACAACGAGCCGTGCCCGCACAGACGTGCTCCGGGCTATCCTCGAGGGAAAAACCACCCCAAGTACCGGTCCAAGGCTTCTGTTCACGGTGAACGGACATGGACCGGGAACCAACTTGGCTGAGTGGCCGGACATTGGCTGGAGCGTCGGGCTGGCCGAACTTCACATCGAGGCCCCAGGGGACATTACCCAAATTTCACTGATCGGACCCCGCGGAAACCGCCTTGCTGAGTGGCCGATAGAGGCGCTGCCAGTCACTACGAGCTTGCCTGAGGTGGCGTGGGTGATCGCCATGGCTGAGGGAGAATCTGACTGGGCCATTACCGGCCCCATCTGGATGCAGCGGCCTTAAGCCACTACCCCTCGTCTTCTGGAATATCTGTCGGCACCTTCAGAAGCACCGCCTCCATCATCGCTGCTACCACTTCCGCCAAGTCTCCCTCCATGATCCGATCCAACTTGTAGATCGTCAGTCCGATCCGGTGATCCGTGAGTCGATTCTGAGGGTAGTTATAGGTACGGACCCGCTCCGACCGGTCACCGGTGCCCACCTGCGCCCTGCGCTGCTCCGCCTGTTCTGCCGCCGCCGAAGCCTCCTGGGCCTCGAGAATCCGAGACGCCAGCACCTTCATGGCCTTGGCCTTGTTCTTGTGTTGAGACTTCTCGTCCTGACACTGAACCACAACGCCTGTCGGTATGTGAGTGATTCGAACTGCAGAGTCCGTGGTATTGACAGACTGCCCACCCGGTCCCGATGCACGGAAGACATCCACCCGGAGGTCCTTCTCCTCGAGATTCACCTCCACGATATCGGCCACAGGCATGATGGCCACGGTCGCGGCGGAGGTATGGATGCGACCCTGGGTCTCGGTAAGCGGCACCCGCTGTACCCGGTGCACGCCACTCTCATGCCGAAGATACTTGTAGGCATCGTCACCGGAAATCTGAAAAATCACTTCCTTGAAACCTGAA
The DNA here is from genome assembly GCA_963932775.1 of uncultured bacterium. Taxonomy (GTDB): domain Bacteria; phylum Myxococcota_A; class UBA796; order UBA796; family UBA796; genus UBA796. The sequence continues at coordinate 1,689 of CAWVVG010000392.1, read as the reverse complement.
ACGGCTTTTCCACCGCCACTGCCGACGGTAACTTCCGACCGGGAAATGACATCAGTTTTCCAACCGCGCGCATCGCAGTAGCGCACGTACATCCGGAAAAGATCGCCCGCAAAGAGTCCGGCTTCGTCGCCACCCGTTCCTGCGCGGATCTCTACGAGAATGTCCCGTCCCTCATACGGATCTGGGGGGATCAGGGCAAAACGAAGTTCCGTCTGGAGCTTGTCGACCTTCACGACGAGCTCATCGTGTTCCTCTTGGGCCATTTCGCGAAACTCAGGATCCTCCATGAGTTCTTTGGTGCCCTTGAGCTCCAACCTGGCCTGGCTCAGCGCGTCCCATGCATCCACAATGGGCACCAGCTTGCTGCGCTCCCGGGACACGTCCCGAAGTCGATCCTGGCTGCTGACCACAGCAGGGTCCATCAGCAACTGATCGAGTTCCTGTATGCGGAGAACGGCGTCACGTGGGTGCATAGACATATGGATGCCTTATCCCATGACGAGACATGAGGAGTGCCACCGACCAAACGCGGTGGCCGAAACCCTCACCCAGGCATTTGGTACTTGCGCTTGAAGCGCTCGACCCGACCTGCGGTATCCACAATCTTCTGCTTACCAGTGAAGAATGGATGACACTCGTTGCAAATTTCGATCTTGATCGCTTCCTGCGTGGCGCGGGTGACGAACTTGTTTCCGCAAGCACAACTGACACTGCACTCGATGTAACTGGGATGGATTTCGGCCTTCATGACTACTCCATTGGCGGCGAATCTTGACCGCTGAATACTTGTTCGCAACGTAGACATATCCCGTACGCACGCGATACATGAGCGCCCTTATTTGCCGGTTTGAGAGCACTTGTCAAGCGACAAACGCCGTCCATTGCTCAATCTTCGGCTTCAATTGCCGCAACAATGTCGGCCTCAGCATCCCCTTTCAGGGTGCGCCGCCGAACTTTGACCGCTTCCAGTTCCTGGGCAGTGAGAAAGTTTTCACGGGCACTAGTGCTGCTCTTCCACAGATCAAGCGCCGGATACTGTTCCCGCCGCGCCAAGTCACCATCCATCAGCAACACGCCATTGGCCGCAACCAACAAGTCCTCAGCAACGACTTCATCAAAGCTCGAGCCCGACAGAAGAGTGGCAAAAATGGTCAGACTCCCACCCTCTTCAAGACAGCGGGCCGCGCCGAACACACGCCGGACACATTGAAGAGCCGATATATCGACCTGCGAGCTCATCAACTGCCCACCGGGCTGCGCACCCACATGGACCGCACGCGCAAGACGCGAGAGTGAGTCCACGAACAGCACGACATCCGATCCCTGCTCTGCCATTCGCTTCACCCGTTCAAGGGCCATCTCGGTCACCTGTAAGTGACGGGACGTGGGCTCATCGAAGGTAGAGAACAACACCTCTGCATCAACACTGCGCTGTACTTCGGTGACCTCTTCCGGCCGCTCATCCAGCAACAAAACCAACACCTCGGCATGGGGGTGGTTCGAGCGAACTCCGTGGATGAGATCCTTGAACAAGGTGATCCGTTCAATCCGGGAGGGAGCAACCACAGCCACTCGCTGGCCGAACCCCACAGGCAGATACCGGTCCATAAGGCGGGCCGTGACATTCTCGACGCCATTGGTGAACTGAATGCGGGTCTGTGGCCGGATGGGGGTCAGAGCGTCAAAAAT
>CAWVVG010000391.1:0-3832 GCA_963932775.1 uncultured bacterium | reverse complement strand
TCAGAATGCGCCGGAGAGCCCGAGGGTCTGAACAGCGAGAGAGCTCGGCATCGATTCGTTTCTCATCCAGTTCCCGGTGGGCCTCGACAACACGCACCAATTCCGTCAGGTGCTCAAGCTGCCCTTCCGAGAGAAGAAAGTCTCGAACCTCACCAATGATCGGCAACACATCCTCAACGCTCGTGGGATCGGTCAGATCAGCGACCACAACCAAGAGGCGCGCCACAAGCCTCACTGCGACCACAGGAAGATGTTGAGAATCCACCTCCGCCGCGATCTCCTGGCAGCGGGCTTCCGATACCGCAACCCACTTTGGTTCTTTCCTTGCGTCAAAGGCCGGCAAGGGCAGGTCGAAGTCAGAAGGAGCCTCAATGTTGATGACGCTCTTGGACCGCTTTTTGCGCCGTTTGGATGCGGGTATCAGCTCCGTTCCCATCGATTCAGGATGTTCTTCCTCCGGCACAAAACCTTCGACAGCCGCAATCACGATGTGCTTGAAGCCGGCCTTCCACAGCAGGGTCACAATGTCGTCTTCTGATTGTCGAATGCCTGTGTATCGAATGGATAGGATTTCCAGCAAGCGCAGTAATTCTTCCCAAGCCACCTCAGGCTGAATGCTGATTCGGCGAACGCCATCCCGAAACAAGCGGAATGCCAAAGAACGCTCGCGGTCCCGTTCGATGTAGACGACCTCACCGGACCGAGTCATCTCAAAGGGCCGGATGTCCAACTCCATCGGTCCATGGGCGGACAATGTCGCCGCCATATTTTCCCGATATTCGGCCAAGAAGTTCCGAATTGCCTGATTCCGAGGCTGGTACAACAGGAAACTTCTGGCGGCCCGAGACAGAGCACGAAGCGCGTTGTTCGTGGCGATGCCCTCCATGGACGCGCCGACCGCCACCTCGTATCGAATTTCTTCTGGGACATCCTCTTGGCCGTCCTCGGTCCCCTCAGTCTCCTCGCCGATGCCTTCATCAACACCTTCGTCCCCCGCGGATTGATCCTCCAGATCTCCCCCCGCAGGCTCATCCAGCACCATTTCTGGCTCCACCGGTACACCCGTTTTTTCGGGGTCTGGTGCAGGAGTCTCTGTGTCAGAAGCTTCGGACATCGCCAGTAAACCAAGGGTTGAGGTTCAAGCACAATAGCGCAGAACGCTGGTTTACTGGCAAACTGTGCTCGCCATGAGTTCCACACACGCGAGAATCCTGTCGGTCGGCACTTCAAATCCGCCCAACCATTACAGTCAATCGGACATCCTGGACCTCTTTCGGGTGGCCAATCCGACCGTTCAAAACATGTTCAAGGCCAGCCACATTGAAGGGCGCTACCTGGTGTTGCCCGACCGGACAGAAGATGGAATCCCCAGAGAAGACCAAACGGCATTGTTGCGCAAACATAGAACCTGGTCCTTAAAGCTGGCGGAAGAGGCGATTGAAAAGGCCTTAGAGCCGCACGGAATGGACCCCAAAGACATCGACTACCTCTGTTGCATCACATCGACAGGAATGATGCTTCCGGGGCTCACCGCAATGTTCATCAAGCACCTTGGCTTTCGGGTCGACTGCCATCGAACCGATGTGGTTGGTATGGGCTGCAATGCCGGGCTGAACGGCTTGAACCCGACAGCGAACTGGTGCGCTGCGAACCCGGGTCGAAATGCCCTAATGATTTGCTGCGAGATCAATTCTGCCCTCTACGTCTACGACGATGAGATCACAACGGGTGTCGTAAACAGCTTGTTTGGCGACGGATGCGCCGCCGTCCTTCTCCGGAGCGGGCAATCCGATGACACCCTGGCACCACAAATAATAGATTTCTACAGCCACATCATTCCGGATGCATGGGGTGCCATGCGCTACGACTGGGCGGCCCACCATGGGAAATTCGCCTTCTACCTCGACCGGGATGTACCTTACGTTTTGGGCATCCATGCAGAGACCCCGATTAACGGTCTGCTTGAACGCAACGGCCTCAAGCGACGAGACATCGACCACTGGTTGATTCACTCAGGGGGAAAGAAGGTCATCGATGCCATTAAATATAATATTGGCATTACCGAGCACGATGTCCGCCACACTGTGAACATCCTTCGTCACTACGGAAATTTAGGCAGCGGGTCCTTCCTGTTCAGCTATCAACGGCTGATGAATGAGGGCACTGTTAAATCAGGTGACCGTGGGGTGATGATGACCATGGGGCCTGGATCAACCATCGAGACCGCTTTGTTGAGCTGGTAGGAGAAACATGTACCAAACCATCGAATTCCAAGAAAGCGGTGACATTGCCCGCATCACGCTGGGCCTAGACAAGATCAACATGCAGATGGTGCGGGAGCTGACAGCAGTATGCAATCACCTCGAGGACAAGAGTGAGTGCAAGGTGGTTGTGCTGCAGGGTACGAATGGCCACTTCTCCCGCGGCATCGACTTCGCAGAGTTTCGGCCCGACGAACCCATGGACATCCATGGATTCAATAAGTGGGAGAAGATCTGTGTGCAGATCGAGCGCCTACCCAAAGCGATTATCGCGCTCATCGACGGGGACTGCATTGGAGGTGGCGCTCAACTTGCTCTGGTAGCCGACGCGGCGATCGCCACCCCCAACGCACGCATACAGTTCAACGAAGTCCATCTCGGGTTCCTTCCCGGAATGGCGACCTTTCGGTTGGCAAAGAATGTCGGCCTGGGCCACGCCAAGCGACTGATCATGCAGAGCCCCATCCTGAGTGCGGATGAAGCGCTGAACCTTGGGTTGGTCTGTGAAGTGAACCCAGACCTCGAGGCCGGACTTGCCTCCACCATTCAAGCATTCGGCCCGAACCACACCGTGGCGGTCACATTGGCCCGGCGACTGCTAAACGAGAGCTTCTCGACCGACTTTGAAAACGCGATCGGGAACTTCCTGGCCGCACAACACCGAACGATTCACCAGACACCGTTCTTGGACACGATCCGGAAGCACACAGACAAATGAGCCAACGCCCTTTCAAGACCGACCCCGCTGTACTCGCTCGCATCCGACCCATGGCCGCCCTGGATGTCCCCGATGTCGCTCGACTCCACCATGCAGCCATGGGCAACTCCACCTGGGGCCTGCTCGGTCTCCGGTTCCTAGAGACGCTGTACGTTTCTCTCATTGACGACGAGCGTTTTCTCGCCTTTGTCTACGAGGAAGACTCTCGTGTCTGCGGCTTCATCGCCGGCAGCCAAGATACCCGCACCATGCTCAAGGCCACTTTCCGCCGAACCTGGCCGCTCCTTGCTATATCCGCCTTTCCTCAGGCCCTGTCCCCCAACATCTTGGGCCGACTGATCGAGACCACCCGATACACCGAGGTGTCCGGTAGCCAGCACATTCCTGAGAGCTTGTTTTGTAGTTTTGAGCCGGAGCTTCGTGGCAAGCGCATCAGTGGCCACATCAACAAAGTCTTGTTCGATGAGCTGCTCGCAAGAGGCCACAGCCGCGTCAAAGTCACGACCGAGGTCGACAATGAGGGCGCCAACCGCCAACTCAAGAGCTGGGGCTTCGAAGAAAAAGGCGCGTTCACCTTCTACGGTAAGCCGATGTTTCTGTACATTCTGGACTTAGAGGCATCCGACCGTGTGGAGCCCGTCAGCCGGCACCCAGCAGTCTGAGACCGTTCAGCCTCGGCGTCCCCTGCCCCAGACCAAGCCGGCCGTGACCGCCAAAAAGAGCATGGTAAAGCCAAGGAGACACCCGGTAAGCTGTACAAGACTCAGACCCATGTCTTCCGCCGACGACGTCCCCTGAAGGCCCAACTCATAGAGAAAACCCCGGACACGCTGCCGTTGCCATTGCCCGTACT
>CAWVVG010000390.1:0-3837 GCA_963932775.1 uncultured bacterium | reverse complement strand
TTCGGCTTCCACCTGGCGGCCACGGATATCAATCTGCACTCGAGTACCTGGACGTGCAAATCTTCTGGGGACATAACCAAGGGCGATGTTTGCCTCAACAGAAGGACCCTTGGTGCCGCTCGTAACTTCTCCGATCACCTCATTTTCGGCCATGATCGGGTAGTGCTGCCGGGCAATGCGCTTTTCGACGACCAGACAGACCAATCGTCGGGTCAGGCCCGCCTCTTTCTGGGCGGCGAGGGCATCCCGTCCAATGAAGTCGGGCTTATCGAACTTGGTGACCCAACCCAGGCCCGCCTCGAGAGGCGTGGTGGTGTCATCAATGTCGTTCCCATACAACATCAGCTTGGCCTCTAGTCGCAACGTGTCTCGGGCACCCAAGCCAATGGGCTGAATGTCATAGGGTGCGCCAGCATTCAAGATCGCAGGCCACACTTGATCGGCACCTCCGACTGGAATGAACACCTCGAAGCCGTCTTCACCGGTGTACCCAGTCCGAGCGATGATGCATCCAGCGACTCCAGCCACTGTGCCCCGGACCACCTCGAAGCTCTTGACTTCACTGAGGTTCACATCTGTAATCGTGGCCATGGTGCGCTCTGCATTCCGACCCTGAACCGCCACCTGAGCCCATGCATCCGATTCATCGACAACAGCGACATCTTCACAGGGGTTGTGGTCTCGCATCCACTCAAAGTCCTTGGTGCGATTGGACGCATTCACACAGACCAACACCTCATCATCCGCCAATCGGTACACGATCAAATCATCGACGATCCCACCCTCCGGATTGCACATGGCGGTGTATTGAGCGCTTCCATTGGGAATTTCCACATTGTTTGTGACCAGGTGACGAATGGCCTTGAGTGCGGACGGGCCGCGCAAAAACACCTCACCCATATGAGACACATCAAAGAGGCCGACAGAGCTCCGCACTTTGAGATGCTCCTCTACGATCGCCGAATATTGGACGGGAAGCTCCCAGCCCCCAAAGTCAACGAGGCGGCCACCAGCTGCCTGGTGGTGCTTAAAAAACGGCGTCCTACGTGGATTCATCTCGCCCCCAAATCGTCGCTACTGGCCTTGAATCACACCATATCCCGTCCCACTTAAAAAGTGGCCCGACACGAACGCTAAAACTGAATAGATCGTCTCACTATAGAGGTGCCGAATGACGACCGCACTCCCCCCCCGTGATGCCTTTACAGGCCGCCACATTGGACCAACAACCGCCGATGCCCGAGCCATGCTCGATATTGTGGGGGTAAACAGCCTAGATGAGCTCATCGATCAGGCGGTCCCGCCGGCCATTCAGTCCAAACGTCCGTTGAACATCGGACCCGGCCTGGACGAACGTACAGCCCTGGAAACAATGGCGGCGATGGCAGACGAGAACATCGTGGCGCGCAGCTATCTGGGCTTTGGCTACCACGACACCGAAACTCCACCGGTCATCCTGCGAAACATCCTTGAAAATCCTGGATGGTACACAGCGTATACGCCCTACCAAGCTGAGATTTCTCAAGGCAGACTAGAAGCACTTCTCAACTACCAGACCGTGGTCCAAGACCTCACCGGACTGGAGATTGCCAACGCCTCGATGCTCGATGAAGCCACCGCCGCAGCGGAGGCCATGACCATGGCCCACCGTGTGACTCGGGGGGTGACCAACCGATTCATAGTCGACGCCAACTGCCACCCACAGACCATCGCCGTGCTTCACACCCGTGCGACCCCTCTGGGGATCGAGGTGGAGGTTGCAGAACTCTCAGCATTCGACACGGACCAGCCCTGTTTTGGTGTATTGATTCAATACCCGGGCACCGATGGGGCCATCCCAGACATTCGGAGCATCTGTGAAGCCGTCCATGCACAAAAGGGATTGGTCACCGTCGCCACCGACCTGCTGGCGTTGACCATGCTGGAAGCGCCTGGACACCTCGGTGCTGACATCGCTGTGGGCAACAGCCAGCGCTTCGGTGTGCCCCTGGGATACGGCGGACCCCACGCTGCGTTCATGGCCGCCCTCCAAAAACACAAGCGTCAGATGCCGGGTCGAATCATCGGAGTCTCTCGAGATCGACACGGCAACCTCGCACTTCGAATGGCACTTCAGACCCGAGAACAACACATTCGCAGGGACAGGGCGACCTCGAACATCTGTACTGCACAGGTTCTACTCGCCGTATGTGCTGGCATGTACGCCGTCTGGCATGGTCCGGAGGGACTGCAGCGGATTGCAGGGCGTGTCCATGGGTTCACTCTGCGCCTCGCAGCTGCGGCCCAAGGAGCCGGTCTCCGTGTGGTGAATGACGCCTTCTTTGACACCCTTCGCATCGATGTGGGCGACCAACTGGACACCATCCTGTCCCGGGCCGCAGACAAGGCCATCAACCTTCGCCGGTTTAGTGACACCGAAGTTGTGATCGCCTTGGATGAGCGCGTCACTGAGAGCGACTACACTGACCTGTTGGCCGTACTCGGCGTCTCTGGTGATGCCGACTCCATTCCAGCCCACGGTGTACCGCACAGCCTCAAGCGGAACAGCGATTACCTCACCCACGAAACCTTTCACAGGTACCACTCCGAGACCGAGATGTTGCGCTACCTGCACAGCCTCGAGTCCAAGGATCTGTCCCTCACAACGTCGATGATTCCCCTGGGCAGCTGCACCATGAAGCTGAACGCCACCACCGAGATGATTCCGGTGACTTGGCGCGGATTCGGTGGCCTCCATCCCTTCATTCCTGTGGATCAGGCCCAAGGCTACCGCAAGCTGTTTGATGATCTGGAGCGTTGGTTGGGCGAGATCACAGGCTTTCACTCCGTCAGCCTCCAACCCAATGCAGGCTCTCAAGGAGAGTACGCCGGCCTTCTGGCCATTCGCCGATACCACCTCGCCCGAGGCGATGCCCACCGCAACATCTGCCTGATTCCCACCAGCGCACACGGAACCAACCCCGCAAGCGCAATCATGGCCGGCATGAAAGTGGTCGCTGTGGCATGTGATGACCAGGGCAACATCGATGTTGCACACCTGGAAGCCAAGGCCCAAGAGCACGGAGACAACCTCGCGGCACTGATGATCACCTACCCGTCTACCCACGGCGTATTCGAGGAGTCGATTCGCGAAATCTGCGACGTTGTTCACACCAATGGCGGCCAGGTCTACATGGATGGCGCCAACTTGAACGCCATGGTCGGCCTTTGTCGGCCCGGTGAGCTCGGTGCGGATGTGTGCCACCTGAACCTACACAAGACATTCTGCATCCCCCACGGTGGCGGCGGTCCCGGCATGGGGCCCATTGGCGTAGCGGAGCACCTGGCCCCTTACTTGCCTGGCCATCCCCTCGTGGACATGGGCGGAAACCACGAATTTGGCCCGGTCAGCGCGGCCCCTTGGGGCAGCCCCAGCATCTTGCCCATCACCTGGGCATACATCGCGATGATGGGAAGCGAAGGCCTGACCGACGCCTCCAAGATTGCCATCCTAAATGCCAACTACATCGCTGCCCGACTGCACGGTCATTTTGATGTCTTGTACACCGGTAGCCAAGGCCGCGTGGCCCACGAGTGCATCTTAGACTGCCGAGACTTCAAGGCCACATCCGGCATCGGTGCGCCCGACATCGCCAAGCGGCTGATGGACTACGGATTCCACGCACCCACCATGTCGTGGCCCGTGGTCGGAACCCTCATGGTCGAGCCCACAGAGAGTGAATCAAGGGTAGAAATCGACCGGTTCTGCGATGCGATGATCTCCATCCGAAACGAGATCCGAGACATCGAGAGCGGGGCCCTCGACGCCGAAGACAACCCACTCCGAAATGCGCCTCA
>CAWVVG010000389.1:0-3860 GCA_963932775.1 uncultured bacterium | reverse complement strand
TTCACTCGATGAACACGAGTCGCCCTTCCGGAACCATATACCGTGCTGGAATATCCGGAATGCCATCTCCTGAGGTATCCGGGAAGGTCTGGGCAAAGTCGCGCACGGCCTCCCAGAGCTTGACCTCTTGTACGCCGTCCGTGTCGGGGTCCTTGTCGAACAGTAAGGTGCTGGTGTCCTCAACCACGGTGCCATCGGCGAGCTTCGGCTTGATGACAACGGCATCGAAAGTGAGTCCACCCAAGATGTTCATCAAGCTGGCCACATAGCTATCGACAGCCACATGGTACAGCGTGTCTCGATCGTTGAGGTCGAGCTCTACCCATTCTTCATCCACCAACAAATCCACCTTGCGCGCTGTGTTGCCAAAGGCACGGTCCATGTCGATGTGACACCGCAGACCAGAGGGCTCCACCCAGTAATCACAGCCTTCCATCGGCACAATGGACCCGATGATCTCACAGGTGCTCTTGAGATCCCGTGAGGTCACATAAAAGTCCACCAGCCCGTAGCCAGGGACACCGTCGTTCCCGATCCCAAGCGGCATCACTCGGAACACATCGCTGAAGGCCTCGATGCCTGTCGCGCCCGCCAAGAAATCATCGCGAATCACCCCTTGGCTCTCAAATGCCGCGACGATGGGGTCATCAGGAGAATAGCCGCTCAAGGTATGACGAAAGGCATCGGTGACAAAGTTGCCCAAGCCCGACTCCTCGCAGTTGCTCTGGTCAATGTCCCCTTCGATCTGAAAGATCGGTTCAGAGAACGACACGCCCAGCTCGGCCAGCGGCCCAGCATTGAGGGCTTCCACAAATCCATCCACCGCCTCGATGGCACCTGGGTCGCCGATAATGGTGTCATCCAGCTCATGTAGGGTGTAGTCATCAACGGCCCAACCGTCGCCGGCCTGGCTGACGGTGAGCTCGCCCACATAGCGGGTGTATGCACCGGCTTGGACAATGATCGTGTCACCCACCATGATGTGCTCTTGAAGTGCTGTGTGGCTGTGCCCACTGACAATGACATCGATTCCATCCACCGCTGCAGCAATGGCTTCGTCCTCGCCTTCTTCGTCTCCATGACCGACACCGGCGTGGGACAGGGCAATGATGATGTCCACCCCTTGGGCTTGCAAGGTCTCCACTGCTGCTGCTGCTGCCACCTGTGCCTCCTCAAAGGATGCGGGCGCCACAGCTGGAGTGATGCGTGCAGCTTCATCCCCAATCAAACCGAACAACCCAACCGTCAGCCCAGAGTCCAGGGTCTGAATATGGGTGGCGGAGACTCGGCCACTGTCAAAGTGGGCCTCGAGTGCATCGTCACCTGGGTCATCCCTATTGGGAACAATATTGGATGCCAAGATGGGCACTGTGACCCCAAGCTCATCCGCCTTTGAGATCATCTCACCGAGGACATTTGGGCCCCAATCAAGCTCGTGATTGCCGATGGCGATGCCGTCGTACCCGAGCATCTGCATCATCTGAAGCTCTGCTGCGTGAGTGGTTGCCAGCAACTGAAAAAGGGCACCAGCCATCCAGTCACCCGCATCATAGAGCACGACTGGGTGGGTCGATGCGCCCCGAATTTCATCGATCAAGGTCTTGGCACGCGCGAGCCCACCCACAGTCGAGTCATCGCCTACAGTATCCGGGCTGTACTCAGCATTCGGTCCAAAGCCAAGCATATGGCTCTGCCAATCGTTCGTGTGCAGGATGGTAATCCGCTCAACGTCGTCCGCGACGGCGGTATCTTCGGCCAGTCCTGTATCCAGTGGCTCGTACTCACCGTACTTCGTGGCTGATTTAACGGGGGGATCGCAAGCGACCATGAGGGCCAGGATGGGCAGCAATTGTCTCATTTAAACTCCTTGTCCGCGAAAGTACGGGCGCACGAAAGCGTAGCGTGCTTCAACACCCTTGAACACGGCAACCTGGGTCCATCAAAATGTGGTGAGAGGTGGCCAAGTGTGCGGATTAGCGCAATTCCCGGTGGCACTGGCACCCAGCGTAGCGTATTCTCGTTCCGCTATGCCCTCTCTCGTCGACCGATTCTGTCCCAACACCCACGATGCACCCATCACGGCTGCAGCCTTTGATCCCGATAGCGGGACCATCGTGACTGCCGATGCCAACGGAAGGGTGGCAGTACAGCGCTCAGGCGAGGCCTCACCGCGGCTGATCTTCCAGCCTGGTGGTGCCGTAAATGGTGCCCTGGCTGTGGTCCGTGGTGGGTCCTTGATCGCCGTCGGTGATGAGAGTGGCACCATCGGCGTGTACCGCACACAGGATGGCGAATCCGTGTTCAAGGAAGAGCGAGAAGGGCCCCGAGGAGCGGTTCGCGCCATGCGGGGGGTGTCCATCAACCCAGAGGGTTCCAAGCTGGCAGCCATCGCTGCCGATGGTCTGCTTCGGGTGTGGGACCTCACCCTACGGGAACGGAATGCATGGCGAGGCTTCTCTGGTGACACGGTTGAGTTCAGCGCCCGAGGCGAGCGCCTGCTGGCCATGGATGACACAGGCCAACCCCGATTGATGGACCTCACCACCCTCGAAGCCTTGTACATGGACAAACTTCAGACGCCCGCAACAAAAGCTCGGTTCACAGCCTGCGGAACCATGGTTATCGCCGGTGGAAGCGGCGGATTCTCCCTTCTTGGTGTGGCCGATGGCGCACTCATCGCCAGTTTCGCCACCCGCGGAGGGTCTGGATTGCAGAACATCCTCCTCTCCCCCGATGGAACTCAGGCGGCCGCCATCACTCAGCGCAGTGTCCACATCTTCTCCCTCCCTGATCTCACTCCCCAGGACAGCATCAAGCATGGAGCGCCCGAGCCTTCCGGTGCAGGAGTTTGGCACAGTGGGGGTGTTCGGGTCGCCGGCTCAGATGGGCTGATGCATGGAGGGGGCTCAGGAAGCCTGGGGCCCGTCAGTCAAGTAGACGGCATCGGTCCCCACCGGGTGTTGATGCATCACGATGTGGCCTCTGTTTGGCGCGGTGAAGAACGAAGCGGTCTGTTCAAGATGGCAGGCGTTCCACACAGTCTGACCGTTGATCGGGAAGGGCGCATCATCGCTGCACTGATGACCAACGGATCCTTGCAGGTCTACGACGCGCAGACAGGAAGCCCTCTGTTCGACGGAGGCGGAAAAATCCCGTCGGCTGCAGACGTGTCTGTGGGCGGCGAAGTGGTCGCACTTCAGCTCGAGACTGGAGGGCTGCGTTGGTGGCATCTTAGAACCAACCGTGGCTTCTCACTGCCGTGGCCAAAGACCCATACGTTGTCCGGTTCCGGAACCTGGCTCGGAGTCGTGACCCCCAAAGGGGCCGTCCGAATTTTGGACCCCAGCACCGGTGAGGATGCAATCGCTGCACCCTCACCCCTCTCCGACTCACCGATTCAGCTGATCGACTTTGTAAACCGAAGCCCAGAGTTGTTGGTTCTCGATTCAGAGGGCGTTCTGGGCCACTACGATCTGACCGCCTCCGTCCAGAGCGGTCGTCCTGCGACCGGCCGCGACATCCTCACCATCCATGTGCCTGTAGATAAGATCTGGGGCATCACAGGGGGAAACCTTGTGGCAATGCGCCTACCCAGTGAGCAGCTGTGCACCATTCTCTGGGTTGATCTGAGTCGTGGGGAAGTGGTCGGGGAGGTTCAAGGCCTACCCGCATCCGCAGAGGTCGACGACGAGCACGGGCGCATCCTCATACCGAGCCGGGCGGGAGCGATGCTCGAGCTAAGTCAGACTGGCGAGGAGCTGCGCGTCTTGCGAGACCTCCCAGACAATGAATGGATCAGCTTTGGGCCCAATGGAATCTTGGGGGCCAGTAAAGGTGCTACTGGGGCCATTTGAGCACGG
>CAWVVG010000388.1:0-3880 GCA_963932775.1 uncultured bacterium | reverse complement strand
CCGGGAGACCGGCCCAACACTGCGATCGAGGTGGCAGAACGCCTAAAGCAGTGCTTGGATGAGGTACGGATCGAACCGGAGGATGCACGGTGGGCCGTCGACAAGTGGCTTAAGAGCCCCAGTGATTTTGAGCTGAGCCTACGGGATCTACTGAGCGAGACCCTGCTCATTGAAGGAAAGGCTCGCCTCGCCCAGTCGGACCATCTGGGAGCCCTCCGGATGTTCAACAGGCTGCTTTCTGTGGACGAAAACCACACCGAAGTGCTCGACTTGCTGCGCGGGCTTCATACCCAAACCGCAAAATCAGCAAACCGAACGAAGATCTTGCCCATTGGTGGAGCCGTGTTGGCACTGGTCGCTGGCATTTCGTGGGCCATCTGGCCCGCGCCACCAGACTCTTTGCCTGGCGCAAACAGAACGACCGACCTTGGGGGCGCCCAAATCGAAGTGGCGGAACCTGGGGTCACCAATCCTGAGATCAATGCAGATGCTCCTCCTGCGGTTGTGGCAACCGGGCGCCAAGAACCAACAATAAAACTTCCCCTGAGCACCCAGAGAATCTTGGCAAAGCTTAAGGAAGACACCCCCACGCCCACCGCCGTCCAGAAGAAGGTACGCGCACAGCCTGAACTTGGCTCGGTATTGGTCACCGTCCCCGGATCCTGGGGAGACATCTACATTGACGATGAACTCATGGGCCGGACGGGCAAGATAGGAGCCATCGAGCTCACACCTGGCACCCATGTGCTCGTGATCCGCAATGACCAGGCCCTGCCCTACCAGGACTCCTTTACGGTTGCACCCGGTGAGCAGCTAACGATTGAAGTGACCGACCTTCAGCGCAAGCCAGCACGGGTCCGTCTGTTGAATGCGCCTGCCACCGAATGCGCCGTCAAGGTGGATGGACTCCAGCGAGGTACCATCGCAAGCCTCGCCAATACCATCCGCGTTCGCTCACCAGAACGCGAACATAGCTTGACGATTCAATGTCCCGATGGCAACACCATTGAACGGACACTATCTCCTGCCGCCCCTGGCGCGCTGGTTACGGTGGACCTCAGCACACCCTGACATCAATGTCACGATTACACCACCTATGCCCCCCAACCACAAAATAACTATGTGTGAAACTAGTGGTTTACGGTATTGGCATACAGTTTGCAGTTCAATATTCTTGAGCGGGTGCCTGTTTTGGCCACCGTTTGAGGAGATTTACCCAAATGAGCCACCGGTTATCGAATTCTCTGGACCCGAAGCGGACGACATCTTTCGCATCGACACCCAGCAGGGCGGCATTGCGTGGGTATCGGTCCATGACCCAGACGATGGCGATGTGATGGAATACCTTTGGACCATCAACGGCTTGGGGCCACAGGGCACAGCCACGAGCTTCGTAAACGGCAACTACCAGGGCAGCTCGATCTCACTACCCTTGGAGCCCATCTACGACGGACGGGTGCTCACCTGCACCGTGTACGACGCAGCAGGGGCCTCCGATCGGCGCACCTGGACAATCGACGTGGAGGACGGAACATGAGAACCCTTTTACTGATGCTCCTGACCGGCTGTGCGGATTCGGATTTTGCTGCGTCGGAAGCAATGGACGCCAGCGGTGGAGCAGAGCTGGACCTCAGCTCCAATCAACTTCGCGTGGACATCATCCCAAGTGGCTTGACCCCCTGGCTGGAGCCCCAGACATGGATCTCAGAGACCGACACGGAGTGGGGTGATCTCCGGATTGAGATGGCACCGTCGGTCACCCTGAACGGGCGAATCACAGGGTACACTCCAACCCCCTATGGTGCAGAGGTGCCGGGATCCGATGACACGCCAATCGACGCCCTGGTATCCCTGGTCCGGGAAGGTACGATTACAGGCAGCGCCATCGTTACCGACGAAGACGGTTCATTTTCACTCACTGTCCCCGCTTCTCACGAATACCGAATGAGCATTGTACCCGGGGCGGGACAGAGCTCGCCCATGGAGGTCGCCCTCTCAACCAGCATCACAGAGGACATAGACCTTGAGGAATACCACCTCGGTTATGGTGTCCCCGTTTATGGCCAGATTAGGGACTCAGGCCAAGAGGGCATATCCGGGGTTGAGGTGCTGCTGGAGGATAAAGCGAGCCAGGTGCAAGGAAGCGCAGTCCTCACCGACGAGGAGGGGCGGTATCTGATTCGGGCCAATCCCGGCGACTATGTACTGGTCACCCGTGGCCGGACGGGACGTGCAGTGCCGAGCCTGAGGACTGAGATCGTCGTCCTGGAAGATACAGGTGCAGCGTACGACATTGACCTCGGCGACCTGGAGAGTACGCCTGTCCAGGGGCAAGTCATGGGTCGCAACACAGATGAACCCATCCGGGATGTACGCATTCGCTTCACGTCCGAGCAGCTGACCAGCACAGATGGAGTTCTTCAGGTTCTCACTGAGACGGACGGCGACGGTTTGTTCAACCGGAACCTCTTACCAGGCACATGGCTCGCGGAGTTCATCCCACCATTTGATAGCCCCCTGGGCTCAACGCAGCTCAGCTTCGTTGTGGCGGACGGTGTGAATTCCGTTGATCTTGGAGCCGTCGCCCTACCGGAAAAGTTTACCTTCTCGTCGATCGCTCTGGGTCCGAATGGGAACGGGGTCTCCGGCGCTGCTGTGAATGCTCGCGAGCTCGGCTTCGATGGATACATTCATTCCACGACAACAGATGACCAGGGCCGATTCGACCTGCAGCTGTCACCCAACCCTGTCTCCTTAATGATCGTACCCGCCCAATCCGGGTTGGCCGTCACCCACGTCTTTGTGGACCCGACCGGAAAGCCCGGCTCCGTTGCCATGTCACCTGGAAAAAGCGTGAAAGGACAAGTGACCAGCCAGGGGGCTGGCGTTGGGTTCGCCTTGATAGAACTAAGGGACATTAGTGGCACATTATACGCGACCGCGCTTACCGACCCGGATGGCAACTTTAGCGTCCGCGTTGAGCCCTTCTAACCGAGTGCTCGTCCCAGCAACTCAATCTGGGTCACCTCGCCTCGCCCTGAACGCCGAGCTGCTGCAGCCGCCTCTGCGATGTCATTGGCGATAACGACGAAGGACTCTCCGCTGATCACGACCCGATACCCTCGGGCCCCAACCCTGTGCAGCTTTGGAGCGATCGCTCCCTCTGGGCGCTTCCTAGGTCGCCCTTGACCACCAGACGCCTTGATGTTGTGACGCCTTCGGTAATTGGTGACCGCGCTCACAGTTACACCCGCGCGCTCTGCGATTTCTCGGTCCACGACTTTTCCCATCTGATCTCGAAACTGAGACAACTTCGACTTCCGACCCCGGCGCTTAGGGGTGGCAGTGGATTTTCGTGCCCGTCGAGGGCCGGCTGGTGCCGACGTTCGGCTGATACCATTTCGCTTCAAAGCATTCGCTATCGCGGCCGGCGATGCCCCAAACTTCTCAGACAATTCTCGCAAAGAAAATTGGTCTTTCATCTCCAGTAATTCCGGCCACCAGTCATGCTGTTCAAGTTTTTTCATAAGGACCTCCACGCCGGAGCGGTCAAAAATATTACCAGAGCATAAGCCCATCGTCACCATATCTGCTTGCGGTAAGGAAACCTCCGTCGTACGCTCGGGCGAGAATGCTTGGTTTCACCACATTTTTGATTGGATTGACGTCCATCCTCACTCCTGCACGTGCAGGCGGACCCATTGAGCCTGGCCCCCCAGCAGGATCGGGGCCAACGATGGTTCTGGCGCCCAGTGATGAAACGGTAGGGCCAGAAGACCGCCTCAACGAAGCACTAAGCCTGTACCAGCGCGGGAAGGCACCCACAGCCCAGGCGGCGTTAACGCAGTTCATTAACGACCCAAGCATGGTGGACGAAGGC
>CAWVVG010000387.1:0-3889 GCA_963932775.1 uncultured bacterium | reverse complement strand
TGCGGATGCGGATGCCGACGCGGATGCGGATGCCGATGTCTGCGATGAGACTGAATCAGACATTGAAGGCCCCTTCTGGAGAGATGGTGTCCCAGTTCGAACAGAACTTGATCTGTACGGTGATGCGGGCATATCGCTCACGATCGCTGGCGTGGTTCAAAATCTGGACTGCGAGCCCATTCCTGGAGCCATCGTCGAGATTTGGCATGCCGACCCGACGACCACTGCCGCAGGGGATCTGGTGTCGTCGGATTCTGTGGACTACGACCACACCTCGAGCGAGATGCGCTACCGAGGGCAGATGGCTGCGGACTCAGAGGGCCGGTACTCCTTCCACACCAAGAAGCCGGGCTGGTACATGAACGGCGGAACCTTCCGTCCCATGCACATCCACGTGAAGGTGTGGGTCGGAGACCGTGAAGCGCTCACGACACAATTGTATTTCTCGGGCGACCCTTACATCGCTGGCGATACGTGGGCTGGGCCTGGTCGAACCGTGGCTATATCCACCGCTTCCGATGGCGCAGAGTCCGGTACCTTCGACTTTACTGTCGACTGAGTCGGGCCAGGAGCACTCGCATTAGGAATGCCGGGTTTCCCAGTAGGTAGCGCCGCCACATTTTTTTCGGGTTTTGAACCAACCGGGCAATCCATTCGGCCCGTCCGTTCAGCCAGGTGGGACCGCGTTGTTCGGCGCCGCTGACTACATCGGCGGTAGCTCCAAGACACCAGACGACCTTGGCGTTGAGGTCGTGGCGTCGTTCGCTGACCCATTGTTCTTGCTCTGGAGTGCCCATTCCAACCAGCAAGATATCGGCATCAAAGGCATTGATTCGTTCGATACAGGCTTGATCCGCGGGCCCAGAACGTTCGTGGAATCCGTGGTCTGACTCCATAATTAAACCGGGGTGTCGCTCTATGAGTCGGGTGACCGCCGCGGCCGACACGCCGGGCTTGCCTCCCAACCAGAAGATTCGCCAACGCCCTTCAGCTGCGGCGGCGAGGTCCCAGATCCAATCGGCTCCAGTCATTCGGGCAGGCAGGGACTTGCCGAGTATATGGGCACCCAATCGAACCCCATTCCCATCGCAGTACACCAGGTCTGCATCTCTTAGGAAGTCAGATAAGCCTGGCTCGGACAGTGCTTGGTTCACGACGTGCACATTGGCGTAGGCCACATTGCCGCCGCCTGTACTCATCAGGTGGTCCACGGCTTCGACGAGCCCGCCTGACTCGACGGCATCGACACCGATGCCGAGAACGTCGACCCGATTCACTGGGAGAGGCCCGCCCCAAACACAGTGTAGAAGGCGGCAACACGTGAATCGCTGTTGTTGTGGGCAAGTGTGGTGCCAGACTCAACCACCTTGGAGACAGCGACATTGACTTGTCGGCCCGTGGGCCACGCGGACCACTTGCTCGGTGGAATGGTGAAGCTACCGTCGTCGTTGGCGATACAAACAATGGACTGGAGGACTGCATCGGCGGTTGCATTCAATAATGAGAGCTCGATCCACACCACGTCGGCGCCTCCCGCTTCCCAGCTCACGGCTTGGCCTCGGTTGATGCCTGGAATGCTCATGGCATCGATGGCTGGGGACAAGACATCGAAGCTATCTGGCGTCACCATGAAGCGTGGGACCTCATCGGGAGGCGCATCGGCTCCGGTGAATTCGAGCATCGCGTACTCTTGGTCGAGCTTGAAGTCTGCACGGCCTAGTTCTTCTTTGGCAAAGCCCAGTCTGGTTTCATCGTAGGTGAGGACGGTAGGGACACCCAGTTCATTGGTGATGGCCAAAGCTGTCTCGTCGAACTCATAGACAATTAGCTCGCCTGAGAAGCTGAACACCGCAGGGTCTTCGCAGGTGTCGATGTCGTTGCTGACCCAGTTCCACCAGTGAAAATCAGTGGGAATCAAAAAGTGTACGATGGCGCTCCCCCAAGGAGCAGGTGCCACCCCGCCGGCCCAATAGCTCCCGACGGGCTGAACCCATTGGTAAAAGCCCGTTGTCCCTGCCTTGCCCGTGCCATCCATCCAAAAATGAAAACCATCGCTGATTTCACCGGAGGCCCCATCGGGTTGAGTGACGCGCACGGAGGCCCAGCCTTCTCCGTCGAAGGTGGGTGTTTCTACTTGAAGTTCATCGCCGAGATTGGCCACGACTGGGACCGACTCCCCACCAATCTTTACCACGGAACCGGGCTCAAACGGCCCGCCGGTAATTCGCAGAAGTGTTCCGCCGAGGTTGGTTCCGTGCTGGGGTTCGATGGAGACGATGTCGAGTCCTTCGTCGCTGTCGGTATCCGCGTCGGTGTCGGCATCGGTGTCGGCATCGCTGTCGGCATCGCTGTCGGCATCGCTGTCGGCATCGGTGTCGGCATCCGCATCGCCGTCGTTGAGGCCGGGGTCTCCGTCGTCGTCGCCGCTGAGATCATCTTCGCCACCATCCATAGGGAATTTCTCCCCCTCACCGGTGTCAGCAATCTCCGTCAACCCAAAGCCACAGCCGGACACCAGCACAAGCCAGGTCCATTTCAGTCGCAGATTTGGAGTCCTCATTATTTGCATCTTTCTCAAGGGTAGACTCGGTTTGGTTCATCCTCAAGGGCTGAGCGTCACAGAGTGCGTGAGTTTGCGGGCATCTGACATGCTGTGAGGTCGGCGGTCCGGGTGAGGGAAGGACCCAATCTGAGGCAGTGAACCCATCATCCAGTCAGTGCGAATCGCGCCCATGTATCAATGCGGGGATGGTCCGAATCAACAGCACGAGGTCCGAGGTGAGGCTCCAGTTTTGGATGTACTCAATGTCCAGTCGAACCATATCTTCGGTCTTAAGCGAGCCCCGTTCGGTGACTTGCCATGACCCAGTGATACCCGGCTTGACTTTGGAGCGTTGGGTAAACCAATACATGAGCTCAGGGTTTGACTCGATGCCCTCCAAATCAGCAATCGGTAGGGGTCGAGGCCCGACCAGGTTCATCTCCCCTTTTAGGACATTCACAATCTGGGGTAGTTCATCTATGGACCATTTTCGGAGCCAGCCACCGAGTGGGGTGACTCGGGGGTCTTTCTTGATCTTGAAGAGAACACCATCGGACTCATTGGCGGGCTGAAGGTCTCGTCGTTGGTGTTCGGCATCCACGACCATGGACCGAAACTTGTACATGGGGAAGCTCTCGCCGCCTTTGCCCGAACGTTGCTGGGTGTACACCACAGGCTTGCCCTCACTCAGGCGAATAGCCAAAGCGACGGCCAAGAATATTGGGGACAGCAAGGCCCCGCCAGCGATGACGAATAGCAGGTCGAGTGCACGCTTTAGGGTGGCGCCATGGGTGGGGTAGGAGAGGGACGTCAAGTCCACCAGTTCCATGTCTCCCACGGTTGCCAGCTCCAGGCGTGGGTTGGCGAGGCCCCAGGTGTCCGGCACTTGAAGCACGCGGACTCCTATCTGAGAGGCCTTCACCGCAAGCACCATGTGCTCTTCGCAGTTCAGGTTCGGTGTTGCGAGAATCACAGCCTCGAGTCCAAACTTTTCGGTCAGGCTCGTCAGGTCTGTGACCCGCCCGATCAGCCTCTCGGGCGGTACCGAAAACATGTCCGTTCCTGCGATGGGGGTGATGTAGCCAGCCAAATCCCAGCGACCATGTTCGAAGTTGTGGATCCGGTTGCCGACCAGCACTGCCCGTTCGCCCGCGCCAATGATCGCCACCTTGTGTCGGGTCGTCGACTGGGGGAGATGCCGTTGAATCGTGAGGAAGATCGTCCGAGACAGGGCCACCGTAAGAGTGGAAATGGCAGCGAAACTCAAGATGACGGAACGGGACCAAGTGGCATCTTGACGGGCAAACTGCAGGGCCATCATGAACACGAGTACAGCCACACCTGCCC
>CAWVVG010000386.1:0-3897 GCA_963932775.1 uncultured bacterium | reverse complement strand
AAGATGGCTCGATGACATCCCTCGGCGAAGTGTCATCCAGGACCGCCTGGAAAAGATCTGGAATTATGAACGCTTCTCCAGCCCCTCAAAACATGGGAACCGGTATTTCTTCCGGCGCAATGATGGGCTGCAAAACCACTCCGTTCTCTACACTTCCACGACCCTAAACGGCAAGCCCGTCGAGGTATTGGACCCCAACACCCTGAGCGAGGACGGAACCATCAGTGTCGCTCTTACCGCTCTGTCAGAGGACGGTGCGCTCATGGCCTACGGCACATCTGACGGCGGGTCGGACTGGGTCACCATTCACATCCGAGACGTCGTAAGTGGCATAGATCTCAGCGACTCACTTCAGTGGGTCAAGTTCTCTGATGCCAGCTGGACCCATGACAACAATGGCTTCTTTTACAGCCGGTATCCAGAGCCCAAGGACAAACTCGAGAGCGTAAATGAGCATCAGAAGCTCTACTTCCATCAGATTGGTACCCCTCAAGAACAGGACAAGCTGATCTACCAAGCCCCAGAAACTCCCAAAGTGGGCTTCGGTGGCGAGGTCAATGACGCTGGAAACACCTTGTTCATCTACGGCTGGGAAGGCACCGACGACAAGAACACCCTGTATAGCCTCGACCTCAAAGACCCCATGGCTGAGGTGGTGAAGCTCTTTGATGAGCGGGATGCCAGCTACCAAGTGATCGGTGACACGGTCATTCTCGATGAGCGCAGCTGGTTTGAGCGACTGTTCGGTCCACCGCGTCGCGCTCCAGAGACTCGGTACTGGATTCGCACCAACAAGGATGCACCCAACGGTCGGGTAGTCGCGGTCAACCCCGCCCACCCCGAACCAGAAAACTGGACCGAGATCATCCCCGAATCAGAGCACGTACTGCGTGGTGTCTCCATGGTGGGTGGCCACTTAGTGGTGAGTCACTTGGCCGACGTACAGTCGACCGTCGCGGTACATGACCTGGACGGGAACCTGGTTCGAACGGTGGACTTGCCTGGCATCGGTACGGCCTACGGCTTTGGCGGAAAGCCCGATGACCCCACCACTTTCTACACGTTCACCGGATTCACCAGCCCACCGGCCATTTACCAATACAACGTCGCGACCGGGGAAAGCCAAACCTGGAAATCCTCCCAGGTTGAGTTCGACCCCACGTTGTTTGAGACCAAGCAGGTCTTCTATCCCAGCAAAGATGGCACAAAGGTGCCCATGTTCATCATGCACAAGAAGGGGCTCGAGCTAAACGGCAACAACCCCACCATCTTGTATGGCTATGGTGGCTTCAACATCTCACTGACACCTGGCTTCTCGCTCTCGCGGGTCATCTGGATGGAGATGGGCGGCGTGTATGCCATCGCCAACCTGAGGGGTGGCGGAGAGTACGGCGAACAATGGCACAGCGCCGGCACCAAGATGAACAAGCAGAATGTCTTTGATGACTTCATTGCAGGGGCTGAGCACCTGATCAGCGAGGGCTACACCCGACCGGAATCCCTCGGAATCCGTGGAGGCTCAAATGGAGGCCTGCTGGTGGGGGCAGCCATGACCCAGCGCCCCGAGCTGTTCGGCGCTGCCATTCCTGCGGTAGGCGTTCTCGACATGTTGCGGTACCACAAGTTCACCATTGGGTGGGCGTGGGCCGACGACTACGGAACCAGCGAAGATGGGCCCGAGATGTTCTCCTACCTGAAGGGGTACAGCCCGGTCCACAACCTCCGACAAGGCCAGCGGTACCCGAGCACCATGATCGTGACCGCTGACCACGACGACCGAGTGGTGCCCGCGCACAGCTACAAGTTCGCCGCCGAGCTGCAACGAACCCACAGTGGCGAGAACCCCGTCATGATCCGCATCGAGACCCGGGCTGGGCATGGGAGCGGAACCCCCGTCACCAAGCGCATCGAGCAAATGGCCGACCAATACGCATTCCTGGTGCGCTCATTGGGCATGGAGACTGCTGAAGAACTCAGTGAAGAGGAACTGAACGAGACCGAGGATGAGGCTGCGGCAAAATAAAGAGCTGCCCAGCCTCAGTAGGCCCGCGTAATCCCAAAGCCAGTTCCGTTTTGACCGTTCAGTCGGTCGATGCAGTCGTCATAGAACACCGATGAGCCATGGGCGAACTTGACCAGGGTTGTGAAGCCAAACTGATGGAAGTCCCCACGAATCTCCATTGCCGTCCGATGGTTGCACCAGCCAGCGTAGGCCTGTCCTTTTCGAACCCCCATGAAAGTATGTACACCTGCGGCCATCGAGCGACCCTGGTATCCCCCAGGGCTACCGTCATACAGCTGGGCTTGAAGCAGATCTAAGTGACCCACCTTGTGGCCTTTTTCGATGAGCAATGCACCGCCACCCAGGGCTGCAAATAGCGAATTCTTGCCTTTTTCGAAGTGTGCCTTCAAATCCTTGGCTGCAGCGCCATCGGCCCGGCCCATGGCGATGGTCCCATCCTTGAGCACAACAACCGTGCCGCGAAAATGGGCCCGACCATTGCCTTCAGTATCGAGCGCACCATTTCGATAAACCGGTCCGTTCGGGGGCCGCGGGTATTTCCCAGCCACAAGCTGGGTATCGGGTCCACTGATCAGCGCATCAAATCGACCCGAATCTGCCAACCACCGCAGAGGGGGATCGGGATGCCTGGCAAACGGGTTTGTATTGATGATCGTAAGCTCGGCAATGGGTACGACGGAGTAGCCCAGGCCTTCGAGTACGGTCATGTCTGCAGGTGGGGCTTTGGCTTCCGAACTTCCCTTCACCATCGCATTGAGCGGGCTCAGTCTCAAGCTCACAGGGGTTCCTCCAAAAGCACTGCCCTCACCGGACTCGCGTCCGCTCCTTCAATGGAAAGAGGCAGGGCCACGAGAGTATAGACACCATCTCCGACTCGGTCGAGCACGATGCCCTCGAGCACCGCCATATCGTGGGCTGCCACCATTGAATGGCTCGGTAGATCTTTACAGTCCGCGGGATCGATGCTGGGGGTATCAATGCCCACCAGTCGAACACCATCACCCGCAAGCTGCTCAATGAGTTCAGGAGAGAGACTACAAAAATCAGAATTGAACCGCGTGGGGTCCGGATACGAGCCGGTATGGAATAGCACCCTGGGTGCTACGATCGGACCGGTCAGGTGTTCGGGGCGAATTCGCTCTCCCGGTACGACATCCACCCTCATCACCTGGGCAGGTCCCAAATAGAACGACAGGTCTCGGGTACCGATTCCCTCACCATCCGCTGCATAGTGACTGGGCGCATCCACATGGGCCCCCAAGTGTACGGTGGTTCGAATGCACGACAAGTCGATATTCGCACCATTGGCAATGGACAGACTTACCTCGCGACTGAAGGGCACATCTCCTGGCCACACCGCCAATGCGGACGAAATGGGCGGACTGATATCAATAATGCCGTCACTCATCCCAAAAATGCCCGGGCGACAACCTTGAACTCCACGGCAATTGGGGTGGGCAAGGCGGTAATGGCGAGGGTCGTCCGAGTGGCACCCACAGACGTAAAGTGCTTGGCATACACCGCGTTGTATGCCTTGAAATCCCGGTCCATATCGATCAAGAATACGGTCACATCGACCACCTGATCCAGGCTCGATCCTGCAGCCTCCAGTATCTTAGAAACATTCTCAATGACCGCCTCGGTCTGCGCAGTCACATCGTAGTCGTTGGCCTGCCCATTTTCGTCCCGCACCGGCCCGCCGGGAATGGCATTGGTGCCCGGTTGCCGAGGACCCACACCCGAAAGAAACAACAGGTCACCCTCACGCCGCGCGTGGGGGTATGCACCCACCGGAGCCGGTGCTGTATCCGTGTTGACCTGCCGTCCGTCCTGGACTGCCGTGGAGCTGGAACTGGAGCTGGAACTGGAGCTGG
>CAWVVG010000385.1:0-3900 GCA_963932775.1 uncultured bacterium | reverse complement strand
GAACCAGTGACTTCCACCGTGTGAAGGTGGCACTCTCCCACTGAGTTAATCGCCCGATTTCCCCTTACGGGGCGCCTGTCCTAATGACCTTGGCACCGGGTATGCAAATCGAAAGTTGGCTTTGGTGGTTCACCCGGCCGGTTTGTCTCGCTTGACCCGAATCTTCTCGACCACTGAAGCGAGGCGCTTTGCGGCCTCGGGAGCATCGGCCTCCAGCCGCTTGATGGCCATGTCCGCCGCAGTGTCATTGCCCTGCCACGCGCTCGCCTCGCCGATGAGCTCAATGGAGAGGTTCAAGTGCTGGCTTCCTGGATACCGCGAAGCCATGCTCGCCGCCCGGCGCTCCACCGCAGCCCAGGCGCTCCTTCGCTTGTAGAAACGTGCAATCCAGAGCTCTTTGAGCGCCATGCGCTCCCGACACTCGTTGTTCAGCCCTTCCACCTCGGCGCTGTACTCAGACTCCGGAAACTTGGCACCAAAGCCCGCCCACGCGTTCATCGCATGCCGGGTGAAGGTCTGGTCCCGCCCCACCCGCTTGGGCGCTTTCTGATAGCTCGACATGCCAATGCGGAAAGTCACGTAGTCCAAGTCCGGATGCCTCGGGTGCATCCGGGCGAACTCGTCGTACGCCAAGCGTGCTTGGTCCCACTCCGACTTCCTGAAGTACACATCGCCAATCGCAAGCTCCGCCTTGACCGAGTGGGGATCGTCCCGATGATAGTTCCGCACCCGGTTGAATTGCTCAACGGCCTTGATGTACCGACCGCGCTTCATGTACTTGAGCCCAAGCTCGTATTGTTCCTTCACATTGAGCCGCTTGCGCTCCTTGCGGGCACCATCGGCCGGACCAGAAATCATCAGAGCAAAGATTATGAACAAACGAAGCATTGGACGTCCTCGGCACCGTGCTTAACCTATGTCCCGCAGGGTGCCTGTTTGCATTACACTGTTGCCACCTGCTGGAGGTTCCCTCATGCTGTCTCAGCCCAACGCCGATCAGCCCCCGATCAGCTTTTCTCAGTTCGTGATCACCCTTGTACAATCCACCATGGTGGCCCTCGGTGAGGCAGAGAACCCCGACACCGGCCAAAAACGCATGAATCTTGACCTGGCTCAAGACACCATCAATGTGCTCACAATGCTCAAGAACAAGACCGGTGGAAACCTTTCAGACGATGAACAGAAGCTGATCGATGGCCTGCTCGTGGAAGTCCAGACCAAGTTCCTCACTGCATCGGGCACATACCGCCGCCGTTGACGATCGCCCTGCACACGTTTACTCTGCGACCGCTCTGCTTCGCTCATGAAGCAGCAAAGATAGTTCTGGAGGAACGCAATGAATCGTTTTGTATCAATTTTGGGTCTGCTCGCGCTTGCAGCCTGTAGCAGTAAAGATGGTGACACCTCAGGCCTCACCGACGGCGACGCCGATGGCGTTATTGGCGACACCTGTGATGTCGAGGGAGTTGCGGTCGCGTACCCCACCTCCGACGGCGCCACTGACTTCTACTACCGAGGAGCCGTTGAGTTCGCCTTCGATGGCATGGATGACGAGGCGACCATTACCGTATCCGACGCTGGTGGAAACGCCCTGGAAGGCGGCACCTCATGGGTTGGCAACAACCTGGTGTTCCAACCGAACGCGCCCCTTGCCGCCCAATCCGACTACTCAGCAACACTGAGCCACTGCGCCGGGGACTCCACAGTCTCATTCCGCACCAGCGACATCGGTTCCGCCCTTGAAGGCGACGCTTCGACTCTCGTCGGCAACACCTACGTGGTCTCCCTCGAGGGTGCCCGCTTTGTGAAGCCCGCCGGTGTGGGTTCGTTGCTTCTCGGCATGCTTGAGCAAGACATCCTCTTGGGTGTTGTCAGCGTAAGCGACACCGAGATCGAAATGAACGGTGCTCTGTCTGAGACCACTTCGAGTGCACAGGACCGCTGCGAGCCCAGCATCGACTTCCCCGATGCTGCGGACTTCACCGGCGCTCCGTTCTTCTCGATCGGACCCCAAGACACCACACTCTCAGCAGGCGGCTACGATGTGGCCATCAGCCAGCTGCAGATTGCCGGTGACTTCACCTCTGACGGCAGCCAAATCGGTGGCGCCATCCTAAGCGGTGAAATCGATGCACGCGACCTGGTCGGCGCCCTCGTTGGCGGTGGCCTTCTCGAAGAAGAAGACCCAGATGCAGTGTGTGACCTCATCGGTACTTTCGGTGTTGCTTGCGAGACCTGTGCCTCAGATGGTGCCGACTACTGCCTGGCCATCTACGTGGACCAAATCACCGCAAACGCCGATGACCAAACACTCGTGGCCCAAGAGGAGTGTGACCCTGAAGCATGCGCAGAAGGCTGTGAAGAAGCCGGTTGATCGCACCAGTTTCTTAGAGAAAACGCCGGCCCTTGGGTCGGCGTTTTTTTGTGCCATCTCACTCCTGACCGCCGTTGTCAGCCCGTACGCACTGCATCGACGACCGCCTGATAATCGGCAGGCAGCTCGCTCCGCCGCTCGATGCGCTCGCCAGTCACCGGATGGGAAAAGCCCAACATCACTGCATGCAGCAGTTGATGGTCCACCGCAGCCACCGCCTCCCGAATCGCATCAGGCAGATGGCTTCGAGGCCTGTAGGTGGGCCGGCTGTACATGGGGTCTCCTACGAGTGGATGCCCAAGATGGGAGAGGTGCACGCGGACCTGATGGGTCCGGCCCGTCTCCAGTCGGCACTCATACCAGCTGCACCAACCATCGCCCCCCGCCACCTTAAAACGCATGCGTTCTGCCACCGACCAATGAGTGACGGCACGCTTGCCACCAGCGACCACCGCATGCCGCTTTCGGTCCTTTGGGTGCCGACCCAGTGGTTCGTTCACCGAGCCTGAGTTTGATTTGGCATAGCCCCAACACAAGGCCCGATACCGCCGGTCGGCCGAGTGCGCAGCAAACTGTGCGGTCAACCCATCGTAGGCCACTTGGGTCCGAGCCACACACATCACACCCGATGTTCCCTTGTCGAGCCTGTGTACAATGCCCGGCCGTTCTGGATGCCCACAGTGGGGGTCCAGCTTGTCGAGCAGCGCGTTGACCAAGGTGCCATCGGAGTGGCCCTTGCCTGGATGAACCACCAAGCCCGCGGGCTTGTCCACCACAATCACGTGCTCGTCTTCATACAGAATGGGCACAGCAATGTCCTGTACCACCAGGCGAGTATCGGGCGGCGGCGGGATCACTATCTGCACCCGCTCGCCCCCACGAAGCTTGCGCGCAGGCTTCACCACCTGCTCATCCACCAACACACAGCCACCCTCCATCAAGGACACAACCTTGCCACGAGAGAGGCCAAGCTCATCGGCAAGCCATCGGTCCAATCGTCCGGCACCGGGAGGCGCAATCAGGTCGTATTGGGTCTCAGCCACGCTGTTGGCGATACAGCGCGAGGTAACCCTCTACAGCATCGACCTCGTCTATCTTAAGTGCCCGGGTGATCTCTTTCACGTACCCACGCACAAAGGTCTCAGCAGGAAGGCTATCGAAGTCGTTGCTCTCAAGGGCATGGAGATAGCGCATGGAGATGCGGGTCTCAGCGGCCAGTTCATCGAGTGTGCGCTTGCGCAGCTCCCGGACAGCACGGAGGAACTGTCCGTCCATGCCATAGGTCTCCGCAATGGACACCACGCTGTTGGGCGCTGCTGGCGCAGGTGCCGGCGCCGAGGACTCTGCCGTCTGCGCTGGCGTGGGGACGGGCGCGGGAGCCGCCCTGGGCGGAGCGACCTTCGCTTGTGGGCGAGCCTCCGCTTGTGGACGGGCCTGCACTTGCTCGAACTGGTCGGTAAGCTCTGTGGACGGATCGGGGCCTGCCGGCACGCCATTGGTGGGAGCAACAAGCGGCTGCGGCGGGG
>CAWVVG010000384.1:0-3906 GCA_963932775.1 uncultured bacterium | reverse complement strand
GTCTAAAAACACAGGTGGATGTGATCGTCATGGCCGGGCGATGCCACGAGCCCTGGAACGGTGGCAACCAGCGCAGGATCATTAAAATAGAGCACTGACGGCTTGTGATATTGGGCAGCGAAGGTGAGAAAGGCACCCGTCAGGGCCCGACTGTATCCGCCCTTCGCTTCAGGCCGGTCATCGGGCTGGTTCCACCAGGCCTCGTACCTTGAGCCATCGTTCCGAAACAGCCTCAGATCCGTGCACGTGCCCCGATAGTGGTCGGTGTGACCCAGGGGGTCTGGCCTGACGTCATTGTACCAACCCAGGTCGCCAACTTGCACCGTACAGGTCTCAGGCCTCGCTTCCGAGATGGCCGACGGCAGCGCTACCCGACAATGTTCAGCCCAACCATCGAACAAGGCCAGCAACTTCAGGATCGTTTCCCGGGTTCCCCACCGATCAGATCCCGGCTCATCGGACCCCAGAAAATGAGTGTAGACCGGAGCCCCATGCCGGCTTGGGCCAATCGCATCGGTGGCGCGCTCTTGTTGCTTTGGCGTCACGAGATGCTCCCTCTCCATCTCAGCGGCCCGTTCTGGCTGAGACAGATCCCTCACCAGGGGCAAGGCCACCCGACCCCACTCGTTGACCTTGACCTGTACAGACTGGCTGGAACCAAAGTGACGGACGTAGGCCTGGTAAACCGCCGCCTCCGTTTCCGTACGCTCCTGCAACGGTGCTGCGAAAGCAATGGAACACGGCAACAACACCATCAACAGAGCACCCAGGGGCAATACTGCCCGCCCCCTCATCGAACGGTCTCCAGCTGAAACCCACCATAGACAAAAGACCGATCCTGCCGGGACAGTTCGGTTGAAACAGCCTCGGCCCGATCGAGAACATCCGCCATCGTGTCTGGTCGGTGCCGGGCCTCCAAGTGGTTCCAGTATGCCAGCCGGGCCCCTGAACGCGCGGCCCCCACACAGCCCCTCAACAATGCCTCAGACTCGGTGGCGCTGAGGTGGGCAGGCGCATCGGACAGATTGAATGCGGAGTAGGTGCCAGAGCCAACGGTACCGAGGTGGCCTTTAAGGTCCTCGTGGACAAACCGGATTCGCTCGGCGACCTCTACCAAGCGACGATGTCCCTCTGTGGAGAGGTAGGGCGGGCCCTGTTCCATGTCCCGATACTGACCCGAAAGACCCCACTGGACAAACGGGTTGGAGCGGACTGGGATCTCGGTGAGTACCCGACCCATTCGTTGGTAAAACGCCTTGCGTAGGGCACTTCGATTCGAGGCGATCGAGCCGTCAATTCCGGACCCGCGCGGCTTCAGTACGGGAGGGGGAATCAGTCGAAACATTCCCCGCCACCGCCGACTGTTCCACTGCTTGTCATAGAACACTCGCTGCTCTTGCAGTGTCTCCCCTGAAAGGAGCGCACCCACCGTGCGCTCGCGATGAACGAACGGCAGAACGCGGCTCCGGAAGCTCGTTAGAGATTTCTCAAAGGCCCCGCATCCCAGCAATCCGGTCCGAATCCAGTCCTCGTGTTGATCCCAAAAGGCCACCGAGGAGTCATCCATTTGAGCTCGGAGCCCGTGGTAGAGGTAGACCCGCTGCCCGATATCGCCCGCACCCAAAAAGGATCGGAATCGCTCGACGTCCAGCGCTTGGGCGGCCACCAGCTTCAACTTGGCCAGCGCGATTTGCGGTGTCGAGGAGTCAACAATGGTGACCGATCTTGCGCCAGCAATCGCCAGTGCAAATGGATTGTCTCCAGCGCCACAGACACTCAGCACATCGTCTTCCGGACCCACGTGAAGGGCTGCCTGAAGCAATGCGGGATCTTCCCAACACTGGGAATGAGAGATGTCATCAGCCTTGGCCGGCGGCGTATCTCCCGATCGATTTGCGCTCACAAAGCCCACGACACCCCGCTCGATAGGGAGTGTTTTTGATGTGCCATGAGGCGCCTTCCGTGTCGTAAATCAGCGAGGCGTTTGAAACAGCCCTGTGAAATGCTGATTATCCTATTTCGACTCGCACTTCTCACGGCTATCCTGCATTTCTGGACCGGAGCCTGTCGCAGGGCTCCCATCCGAGGATGAAATGAACGCAGAAACAGCCAGGACCAATCCGTTTACGGAGAATGTGCTCGACACGTTTCAACCTGTGGTTGCCCACATTCGATACCCCGTGACCCTCGGGCTGTATGAAGAAGGCGACAACTTGGGTCTGTTCATCGCGCCAGTGGACCTTCATTTGATCCAAAGACTCACCGCCATCGACCCGACCGATCGTGCACTCGTTTTGTCCGGTGCGGCCATACTCGGCGATGCATTTATGGCGGCCAACGACCTTCCCCGACTGGTGCCATGGTCTGAGATTCACACCCTGGATGGTGAACTGGATCTCATCCATGTGCCCCGTTCGACGCCGATCGATCTGGAAACCATCGACATACCGACTCCGATTCTAGCATCCCCTGCTCATGCGGTTCCTGCCGAACTGGGATCCAAGCTTGCCGTCAGCTTCAACGATGGATGCCACGCTGCTGTGATCTCTCCAGACCGGAAGCTCATCGAGCACTGCTTGACTGGATTCATCGAAGCCTACGCTGCGACCGCCGCAAATTCCACAAGCGCTCCTCCCATCGACTCTGACCTTGTGGCCCCCTTGCTTCGACCTATGGCACCTGGAGAGTGGCGAGAGCTGCGGTTTCAGGCCCGGCAGCGCTATTGGATGATTGAAGTTGCAGAGCAGGGCGACCCAAGACGATCCACGCGATGGGTCTCAGAGGGAGCCCACGGACGTTGGCGGAATGGGTGGTCCTGGTAGGTCAGGCTGAATAGCAAGATACAATGCCGTCCCCTCAACCGACCCAAGTAATTCAGCAGCGAAGTGAATTCGGACCCCTGCTGGATGCGCTCGCGAGCACATCTCGGGTTGCTCTCGACACAGAGTTTCATGCGGAGCGACGCTACTACCCTGAGCTCATGCTGGTCCAATTCGCATTCGAAGACGGCAGCACATGGGTCGTCGACCCGCAGTCTGTAGACCTGAGTCCCCTGAAAGAACCGCTCAGCTCAACGGCAGTCATCGTCCACAGTGGCCAGCAGGATTTCGCGATCCTGTGGCGCGAGATTGAGGCGACGCCCACGGATGTCTTCGATGTACAGATCGCTGCGGGTCTGCTCGGTCATGGCTACCCAACGCGGCTGGGAACCCTGGTCCAACGAGGCCTTAATCTCGACTTGACCAAAGGTGCGACCCTGTCCAACTGGGCCGCCCGCCCACTCAGCCCAGCTCAAATCGCATACGCCGTTGACGATGTCCGTGTGCTGTTCCCATTGGCGAGCATATTCGAGCGCGAACTGAGTGAACGCAATCGACTGCCATGGGCGATCGAAGCGAGCGAATCCATGGCCGAACAGTGCCAGCGTCGAAAGCCCGTGAACCACAACTGGGCGGATTGGGAAATTGCCTCTCAACTGGACACCGAAACCGCCCAGATCATGACCAACCTGTTCGAGTGGCGGGACCAAAAGGGCCGGGACAAGAACCAACCGCCCATGTACATGCTCAGTGATGGCTTGGCCCTCGATATCGCTCGTAGAAAACCGAGATCGGTGGAGGCCACCGCAGAAAACAGGCGGATCCCACAAGGTCTTCTTCGACGAATGGGCCATGAAATCGTGGCGGCTGTACAGCAAGGCATCGAAAGCCCGCCCTCGGTCCCCTTCATACCCACACCGGCCGAAGCGACCCTCGCCCATGCACTGGACCTCTGGTCCTTGGTCGAGGGCAACCGCCTCGACATTGCACCCAAGCTTCTTCTTCCAAAAAAGCTCGCGCTTCAGGTCGCCCACCACGGACCTTCCGCCCTCGACGGATGGCGCTCCGAAGCGGCCGGGGACTCTCT
>CAWVVG010000383.1:0-3909 GCA_963932775.1 uncultured bacterium | reverse complement strand
CCAAGGGTGACCAGGCCTCCAAGTCCTCGGTCATTACCCTTGATGTTGGGACCCCGGCGGGCAGCGACGACTCTGGCGTCTCGTTGAATCCCACGCCCGAGGCTTGATTTGGCCGTCGACCTCACCATCGAATCGTGGGCTGAGCCGTGGAGTGACGGGGCGGGAGATGTCACTGTGCTCGCTGAGGCCTGCTTGGATGTGCTGAAAAAGTCCGACCATGAGTTGTCGATTGTATTGACCGACGATGCGCACATTCGGGAGCTCAATCGCGAATATCGAGACAAGGATGAGCCTACCGATGTGCTCTCGTTTGGGCAAATGGAGGGGGAGCCCTTTGTCGCTCCCATTCCGGTTCTTGGAGATTTGGTGATCAGCCTACAGACCGCTCAGAAGCAAGCCACGTCCATCGGTCACCCCCTGGGTGCGGAGGTTCGGATTCTTCTGGTACATGGGTTGCTTCATTTGCTTGGCCACGACCACATCGAATCTGAAGAACGCTCGGAGATGGCGACCGCGGAAGACACCCTCCTTGGGGCCTTGCCTGTGGTTCCGCAGTGGCCTACAAGTTCCGGGCTAATTGCACGCCAGGGCGGAACATGAATCACGAACTCCACGAACTCTACAAGTCTCTGAGCAGTCGGATATCCACGCTCCGGGGGCATCTTTGACGTCGACGGCCTGAATCGGAAGATTGAGGAGTTCGAGGCTCAAGCAGCCGAGACTGAATTCTGGAGCGATGTGGCGAACACGGCCATCGTACTCAAAGAAAAGGCTCGGCTCACACGGACGGTAGAGAGCTTTGCCGAGCTGTTGGGTGCCTTCGAGGATGCGGAGACGATGCTGGAGCTCGCCAAAGAAATGGACGACGAGGACAGCCTGAACGAGGGCACAACCATGCTCACGGTGCTGGCGCCCAAGGTTCGTAAATTTGAACTGCAGCAGATGCTCTCGGGTGAAGCGGATGAGTGTGCTGCAATTCTCGAGATCAATTCAGGTGCCGGCGGTACCGATGCCAGCGATTGGGCTGAGATGCTCAAGCGAATGTACCTGCAGTGGGCTTCCAGCATGGGCTTTAAGGCCAAGGTGGTGGATGAGGCGGCGCATGAGGAGGCTGGAATTAAGAGCTGCACAGTGGAGATCGACGGGCAGTTTGCGTACGGGTATCTGAAGGCCGAGATCGGGGTTCATCGACTGGTTCGCATCTCTCCGTTCGACTCCAACTCTCGACGCCACACCGCATTTGCATCGGTGGCGGCGTACCCCCAAGTGGACGACAATATTGAGATTGACATCGTAGAGTCCGACCTTCGCATCGACACCTATCGGGCGTCTGGGGCGGGCGGACAGCACGTCAACACCACGGACTCGGCGGTTCGAATCACGCACACGCCGACCAACCTTGTCGTGCAGTGCCAAAATGAGCGGAGTCAGCACAAGAACAAAGCCACGGCAATGAAGATGCTTCGGGCCAAGCTCTATCAGCACGAAAGGCAAAAGCGCCAAGCTGAAGCCGATGAGGTCAACGCGAACAAGAAGGCCATCGAGTGGGGCTCTCAGATTCGCAGCTATGTCATGCACCCATACCGCATGGTCAAGGACCTGCGGACCGGAGTCGAGCAGGGCAACACAGACCGGGTTCTGGACGGCGATCTGATGGGTTTTATGGAGGCCTGGCTCGTGCAACAGAGCACAGCTGAGGCGACCCGGTGAGCCGGCTTGTCCTGGGTTTGGGAGGATTGCTGGTTGCGGGTTGTGGCAAAGAAAAATCAGACTCAACCATCACTGGCAGCTTGAACCTGCCGGAACACGGAGAGCAGGCGGACATCGTGTGGGACAAGGCCTTCGGGTATGCCGATGGTTCGACGATGATCGCCTTTATTACAGGCGTCTCTGGAGCAACCTGTGCATCGGTCTCGTCTTATCTGGGCCCGAATGATGGTCCCCTCAACAAGGCGGACGTACTTCATGGCGGCAGCTGTACCATGCTGGTTCGGACCCATGAATGGGATGGCGGCTGGAGTGCCAATTATCCCAACGCTGAAGATTCTTGGTCACCATCGATCGATTCGAACATTCGATGTGACTTCGGCGACGGCGAGTGGGTGCTGGAGTCCCGAGGCTCGAGCTACGAGGACTACTATTGGTCGGGCACCGTCTGGCAGGGAATCCCAGATGTCTTCGATTGGGACTTTATAGGCGATAAGAGTGGCTTCGAATTGACCGTCGATATGAGTCATTATGACGGCGGTTTCTTGTACTCGGACAATCACGATGACATCCCTGGATCGGGGGCCATCAACGGAACAGTCAACGCCAAATGGTGTGGGGCCCTCTCCGATGCCACGGTTCTTAGCGGCGGATAGCGAACAAGGCGGTTCAGACCCCACCGTTCGGCCAGCGAATCGGTTAACCCCCGCTGCCTGTGTCTCGCGCGCACGTAAGGGGATTGAGCCATGTACGAGTTTGATGAAAGTCGACTGGAGAAGGTTGCTTCGCTGCGGGAGGATGGGATTGAGCCCTATCCTCACAACCTGACGGTGCTCCATACCGCCGCGCAGGCCATCGAAATGATCGGCGAACGAGACAATGAAACGCTGAGCGAGGACACCACTGAGGTGACGATCGCCGGACGCCTGATGTTTCGAAACCTGATGGGGAAGGCTGGCTTTGCGCGAATTCAGGACCGCTCGGGACGGATTCAGGTCTACGTGAAGAAGAACATCATTGGAGACGATGCATTCGCAATTTGGAAGCGTCTGGATGTGGGAGATCACGTCCACGTGACGGGCCGATTTATGCGGACGCGCACCGGTGAGGCGACCATACAAGCCCGGACCTTGGTGTTGTCAGGCAAGTGCATCGCCTCGATGCCCGACAAGCACAAGGGCATCAAGGACATCGAGTTCAAGAGTCGGCAGCGCTATGTGGACCTGTTTATGGATCCTGAAAGCGCGGAGACATTTCGCCGGCGCTCAGAGGTCGTTCGGTACACCCGTGAGTTCTTCTCGGCTCGGGATTATCTCGAAGTGGAGACCCCGATGATGCATGTCATCCCAGGGGGAGCGACGGCCCGGCCTTTCATCACTCACCACAATGCGCTCGACATGGAGCTGTACATGAGGGTGGCGCCTGAGTTGTACCTCAAGCGACTGGTGGTCGGCGGCTTCGAACGGGTCTTCGAAATCAATCGCAATTTCCGAAATGAAGGCTTGAGTACCCGCCACAATCCTGAGTTTACGATGCTCGAATTCTATGAGGCCTACCAGACTTGGGATGGGTTGATGGAGCTTACGGAGGACCTGGTGAGTGGAATGGCTGAGGCCGTCACCGGCAGTCACGAGGTTGAGTACGGCGAAGAAACGCTGCATTTTTCAAAGCCATGGCGACGGATGAAGATGTCCGATGCCATCGCTGAATATTCGGGCATGAGCGTGGAAGACGTGAAGGACCCAGAGGCCCTCAAGGTGCGCTGGCTCCAAGACCACCCGAAGGACGCGAAGGACTCAACGATGCCGACTACCGTGGGCAAGTGGTACGAACTGTTCATGGATGCTTATGTCGAAGACAAGCTTGTCCAGCCCACATTTATCACTCACTTTCCTGTGGAAATATCTCCCCTCTCAAGACGCTCGGAGACCGAGGACGGAATCGCGGAGCGCTTTGAGTTGTTCATTGCGGGACGCGAGATTGCCAATGGCTTCAACGAGCTCAATGATCCGGTGGATCAGGCTGCACGATTCGAAGACCAAGTGGCGAGCCGAGAGGCGGGTGACGACGAGGCCATGTACTTTGATGCAGATTACATCCGTGCGCTGACCTACGGCCTTCCTCCTACGGCTGGAGAGGGAGTCGGGATTGATCGCTTGGTCATGTTGCTCACCAACCGGGCCAGTATCCGCGAGGTCATCT
>CAWVVG010000382.1:0-3911 GCA_963932775.1 uncultured bacterium | reverse complement strand
CAGCTGAGCTGAAATGGCATGTCGCTCATGGGCTCGAAGCGCCAGCCATCCCGGCGGGTTGTGTACCCCAAAGCCGAGAGGTAAAAGGACATCAACTGCAAGCAGCCCTCAAACATGAGGGTACCCGGCATGCAGGGGTCATTCCTGAAGTGACCATCGAAGAACCAGGTGTTCGGGTCCACCTCAACCGTGGACTTCATGTAGCCCCGGCCCCACGGACCGCCATCGGTACGGAAGTCTGAGATGGGACCCAGTAGGTTCATTCGGCCGTTTTGGATTCTTGGCGTGCGGGTATGGGGCTTGGACCGATCGAAGCCCGGCCCAAAACAATCCCAAGGCCGACCGTCCGCGAAGGCCTGAATATCGCCCTGAGAGAACGAAGACTTGGTGCACTCAACCGCAGGAGCGTCCAATCGCGGATCGGGTGCGAGCTCTTGGCCTTCCGGGGTCCACAGACACCCATCGGAGTCTGCCAACTCAGCATCGGTAAAGAACCCGGCTTGACCCTTGCGCACCGCCAAGCGGACGTCATCGCCGACCCGACAGTCGTAGTGGAAGAACATCAATCGGACATCGCCCTGGGTAGCGTGACCGTCCATATGGATGTCGTAGCTCAGGGTGTCACCCACTTTGGGCAGGCCCTTGTAGTAGGTCAGTTCACAGCCCAGCAGACGGTAGACTCGGTCGTTCTGGTTGGTGAAGTCCACGCCCAGATAGGAGATGAGCATCAGGTCGGCCTGGCCAGACTCGATCATGATGCCGGCTGGCATATGACCCTGGTGCAGATACCACGCGTCGGCGGGCACATCGGACTCGCTCCAGATGGTCCCCTTGCCCATGCTGCCCGGGTCTGCGTCGAGGCCCGTGATTCGGTCTGCAAGTAAGAGCAGGCCTTCCGGCATGCGAACTTGGCGATGAAAGTCGTCCTGGACCTCAAAGCGCGGACCAAAGATCTCGCTGATCCGACCACTGGAATGAATCTCTAGTTGGGCACGGTCAAAGGTGGGACCAACGGGGTGTAGTCGTTGGGTTTCCGTCTTGGTTTCGGTGACCTCAGTAGCCATTTTTGGTGCGGGTACAGCCACCGGTGTCACGACCGGTGGAGCCACTGGCGCTCGGGCCTGGACGGGAACTACGACGGGCTTCTCTACCAAAGGAGCCTGGACGGGCACTGGGCTCACTGTGGCTGGACTGACGGAAGCTGGGCGAACCACGGCGGGCGCTGAGTGGGACTGGGTCAGGAACTGCATGGCCTGCCCCTGCATGGCCAAGAAGCGCTGGTGAAGCTCCGTCGCCGCGGCGATGTGGGCTTGCTCGGACTGGCCAAGTGCAATGATCTGCTGGTGAATTGCGGCAGCGATGGGGTCGGCGGGGGCCGGGGCGACCATCGGGGCGGAAGCGATGGCTGCGGCTGCAAATGGTGCGGCTGCAATTGGTGCGGCAGCGGCCACTGGCACCACGACAGGCGTGATCTTGGACTCCAGACCCGAAGCGACTGCAGCACTAGGCCGCTGAACCACATCGGGCGGGGTGTCCATGACAGAGGCGAGAACCGGAGCGGGTGACATGAGTTGCATGGCGGGTACATCCGTTGGAAACGGGGGAATTTGAATGGGCTCAGGATGGGCTGAGAAAGACAGCGTGGGGCTCTGGGCTGGGCGACCCTGGGTCACCTGAAGCAATAAAGAATCGAGATTCAACTCGACCCCAGCCGTCCAAAGAGATGCGGCAGCGCCAAGGGTGGCGGTCATGCCGGCGCCCTTGCGATCCAGGGCGACCACTACGGCCTCCCGATCACCCAAGATGTCGCGAATCCACCGACTGCAGCTGGCTTGGGGGCCATGCTCCACGAAGACCCGCACCCCGTCGGACCAGGCCGTCTCGATCACTCGACGGAAGTCCAGGGTCTGATTGGCTTGGGCGAGAATGGCTTCAGCGCATGCTTCTTCGGATGGGGTGTATGCCTTGCCGTAGCCCGCTGAATAGATGCGAACATTCGGCTGAACCACGACCGTACGGCGATGTAAACCCAGCCAACGTGACCGCACCTGGTTCAAGGCTGGCATGTGAACTGCGAGGTCATAATGGAGGCGCAAGCAGCTCCGTGTCCCGATGGCCTGACACACCCGCTGGCAGCCTTCGGCCTGGCCGGCAATGATGCAGTCCTTATCGCTGTGAATGACGGATAGTTCCACGAATGGCTCTGCATCGACCAAGGCTTGAACCGTGTCCACAGGTGCGAGCACAGTCCAGGTCTCCCACTGCACGTCGATGCCCCATTCTCGTTGAACAGCACCCATTTCTCCGCCGATCTCCTCGGTAAAGAGCTGGCCGCCCCGAGCATCGCTGATCATGGCGCCGAGGTCGTTCCAGGTTCCCGTGGCGAACAAGGAATTGCTCTCTCCGGATGAGTACCCGATGACCGCGTCGGGCTCGATGCCGAGTACCCCTTTGGTCAACAAGGCGTGGACCTGACACAAGGCCGATGCCGACCACAGCCGCTGCAGTGGCGGTACCGGTGCAGCGAGAGGCCAGCGAGCACTCAAGGCGTCGGCCGCTTCCGGATGTTTTGTCGCAAGCGAACGGCCGAGCTGAGGCAAGGACTGGAGCAGCTCACACCCCATCTCAGCGTAGGCAGAACCGGCGCCTGTGAACACTGCAGCCAGCTCACCAAGGATGGGTGCGGACCGGTAGAATACACCCGGCCCGGGTGGGGTCCCGCGAAGGATGTGGCTCCGAGCTGCGGCCACTCGACGTTCATATATAGACTCTGTCTGCGCCAAGATCGCCAGCCGACACGGTCCATCACCACCGGATCGATCCGCTTCCAGGTTGGCTAGGAGTCCGTCCACCGTGTCTGAAGCAAAGCGAACCATCCACGGAAGCCCCTGGGTTGGTGAAGGCCGCCCATGGGCGCGAATCTTGAACTGATCGATGCTGCCGACGGTGGCAGTGGGCAGCCCCTCCTGTATTTGTGGTTGGCCACCGAGGTCCGTGCCGTGGGAGAGCGCTATCGCGGAAGCGGCCAGATCTCGGAGGTCCCCAGCGGCCCAGCACCGACCAAAGCGTGCACTGAGTCCTTCGACCACAGGCCCGTCGACGGAAGCTTCGATGGTGGCGAGAATCTCATCGCCATCCAGCTCGGCATCAGCGAGCCGTTTGAGCACGAGCACCACAGCAGCATCTCCGGGCGCACTCGCCTGGCCTTCGATGGCTGCAAGAGCAGCGGTATGGACCGGGTGGCAGCTCAGATCCACAGCCCCGACCAATGCCGCATCCAATTCGCCAGCACTCAGGGCGCGATGGGCCTGAGCGAGGGCGCGCAAGCCAGAGATTTCACCCGCTGAGATGCTCACGCTTCCGCCACCCAGATCGAACTGGCTGTTGAGGCGGTTCGCTGGAATGTTCGGCATGTTTCCGACCACACCGGCCGACCGGAGGGTGGGAACTATGTCATCCAGCACCGGGGTCAGCCATTCGGCGTGAGCGCTGGGGTCGACGCCTTGGGTGCGCATGCGCTCTTGAAGCCGCCAGCGAAGCCCAAAGCGACAGACATCGACGTCGG
Source organism: uncultured bacterium (assembly GCA_963932775.1). Classification (GTDB taxonomy): domain Bacteria; phylum Myxococcota_A; class UBA796; order UBA796; family UBA796; genus UBA796. Next base: position 346 of record CAWVVG010000382.1, on the reverse strand, counting down.
GTTCCATGGCAACAAAGACGCCCGTTCGTTCGTGGGGAAGCTCCCCCACCGAAGCCATGGCTTCCCGTCCAGCCTTCAACAGCAACAACTGCTGGGGTCGAGCTTGTGCCAGGTCCTTGGGAGGAAAGCGCAGGCCCTTTAAGGTCATCTCGAACGCACCGGTCTGGCCTGAGAGCTCATCCCCGGAGAGCAGTGCATGGGTAAAAGCCGGAACATCGTGGGCCTCACCCACCATCATTCCAAGGCCCACAATAGCCATTGGAACCCGCTCCACAGCAGTGGTCTGCCCACCATCCAGTGTGGTGTCATCCTCGCTGACAATCAGGTGGGCGTTGTTTCCGCCAAA
>CAWVVG010000381.1:0-3923 GCA_963932775.1 uncultured bacterium | reverse complement strand
ACGGTTGCCCCGTACAGGCAACCCGGGGGGCGAATATCGTCCACATACTGGGCACTGCCAGAGACTTTTGCGGCGCCATCTGCCCGGGGAACTGAGAAACCTACTGAACTCATTGACTGAGCATAGCAAGGTCATGGATATGTCACCCCCCCTTTTCATGTGCTTCGGTGTGCTTAGACAGCATAAGGTTCGGTGTGCACACCCTTTATTTATTGGGTGCGCGAGCGCGGAGAGCAATGGCCAAGAGCTTAAAAATTCCAGAGCAGCAAGAGGCTGCGCCCAAGGAATCGACGCCGGCACCAGTGCGCAACCCATACCCACCGGGCTTCAACCCAGTGGTGCAGGCCCGCAAGCTGTATGAAGCCATGGACGGGATGGGCACCGATGAGCGGGCCATTTTTGACGTGCTCAGGAGTGGGCGGTCTGACCTGAACCGCGCCATCGAGACGGCTTTCAACCGAATGTATTCCGGCAACCTTCGGAGCTGGTTGCAGGGAGACCTCGGAGGAAGCGACTACACCAAGGCCATTCAGCTGTTGGGTCGGGGCGACTTTACGCTCACCCAAAAGCTCAACCAAGCGGCCGATGGCTGGGGTACGGACGAGGAAAAGATTTTCCACGCGCTCGAGGTGGCACCAAAGGCGGATCTGGCCGAGGTTCGGAGCAACGCGTACTTGATGAACCGGCTCCGGTCGGAGCTCAATACAGACGACTACAAGCTTGCGTTGGCATACTTGGATGGGCGGGGAGCGCTCGCTTCGAAATTGCGGCGAGCGGTCAATGGTTGGGGCACGGATGAGGCGGCCATCTGGCGGGCCATCGACAAAGCTCCTGAAAACGATCGACTGTTTGTGCTGGGGCAACCCGCGTTGATGTCCAGTTTGAGGTCCGACTTTTCCTCGGATGACTATCTCCGAGCCAAGCGCATGCTCCGGGGCACCTGGGACAATGTAGATAAGATTGAAGTTGCGATGAAGGGTGTGGGCACGGACGAGGCGATGTTGCTCGGCGCCATCGCGGGTCTCAGTCAGGCTGAGTACTCAAAGATCGGCAAGGGCACGACCGAGCTACCCAATGGCATCTCATCGCTCAAGTTTCGTCTTGAAGGCGAGCTGAGCGGCGCGGATGAATTTGAAGCCCTAGAAAGCTTGCACCAGAAGCAACTGGCTTTTGACGCCACTTACGCCATCAAGTATCGGGAGGCACAAGCCAAGAAGCTCGGTGAAGCGGCACTCGCAGATGCAGGTTCCGCGGCATTGATGGCGGGCGACGGGCAGTCGATGTCCGCAGTGGCTCAGCTTCGAAAGGCCTGTGTGGGACTGGGCACGGATGAAGAAAGCATCTGGGATGTCTGTGCACGAATTCCGAGCGAACAGGGGCGATGGATCCTGAAGTACAACCCTGAAAACATCGTGGGCATCCTTCGTTCGGACCTGGATATCAGCCAATATTTTCGCGTTCGCACGGCCTTGGGAGGCGGTGCTTGGGGCAAGATTCTGGTGCTGCGAAATGCGGTAGAAGGCGCGGGCACAAACGAGGCACAGATCTATGACGCCATCGATTCGATCATCACCGAGGGCGTAGCGGGTGAGGTCCTGAACGATGGCCATATTCTGCGTCAACTGCAAGGAGACCTCGACTCCCAGATGTACGACATCTTTGTGGAGGCCATGAGGACCTCAACCTTCACGCCGATGAATCGCCTCGGATGGGCGACGGTCCGCTATGGGACGGACGAAGATCTGGTGTGGGAGGTGTGTGCTCAGTATGGGTCGGAGTGGTTTTCTGGTGGCGAAATCCGGGCCGATGTCGACGAAATTCTCCGGTCAGAGCTCGCTACGCGGGACTACTGGAAAGCGAAGGATATCATTCGCGGTGAGCCCACCACCGAGCAAGAAAAGCTCGAGCGCTCCAAGGAGATGCTCGAGCGAGAGCGGAGCGGGGACACGAGTGTATGGCTGGTCGATCAGGTCTCCGATTCGGGGCAGAACGCCGATGAAGCGTGGCGTGAATATCAGGTGACCTACAACCAGGCCTACGAGGACGGCAAGGTGTCCGAGGAGGAACAGAGCCGGCTGAAAGAGGCCGAGGATTACTCCAAGTACACCACCGACCAATACCGTGAGGCCAAAGCCAGCTTTGCTCAGTGGGCATCACAGATTGCAATCACCATCGTGGGCATCGTGGCCACCGTCCTCACCGCAGGCGCGGCAGCGGGTCCCTTTATTGCGGGTCTGGCAGCAAATGCAGGGACCATCGCCACCACCATGGTCGCAGCGGCTGCCCTGAAGGTTGGAATCCACAAGGCCATCGAGGGGGAAGGCTACGATTTGTCGAGCATGGACACCTTGGTGGACGGCGTCGGCGCTGCGATCGAGGGCGGACTCTTTGTCGTTGGAAACCTGGGGGCCGCGAGCCTCATGCGGGGCCTCTCCAAGTCAAAATATGCGGCGAGCATGGGTCCGACCGTCGAGAAAGCCTTTGGTGGTGCGGGCAAGCGCATCCTGAGTGGTGGTCTCGAGGGTTCCATCGATGGAACCCTCGGCGGCATGGGTGAGGGACTGTTTCGGGGGTTGGCGAACGACAAGACCTGGTCCGGCAGCATGGGCGATGCCTTCAGCAACATTGGGGCCACCACACTGCTTCACAGCACCCTCGGCGGCACTATGGGGTTTGGGGGTGGGTCCTTGTTTAGGAGCATCGGTGAGACCTTTGGTCCGAGCGTACGGAAGCTGCTGGCCAAGGGCACAACCGAAGGCATGGCACCGGGCAGCGGCAGCGTCGATGATGTGATGGCCAAGATGCCCGATGATCTTGAGAACAGCTTGGTGGATCGAAAGCGGCTGACCGCGGCGGCCTTTGAGACCAATCAACGGATGCAAGAAGTGGCGGACAGCGTCACCGATGAGTTTGGTCTTCCGTCCACCAAGGTTGGACTTAAGGGCAACAAGTTTGGGGCTGATGACATCAGCAAGGTCGATGAGGATGCCTTCATTGGCAAGGTCCTTGAGAAGCAGCGCAGGTGGGGGGAGCCAGAATCCATTGGTGGCATGACGGACATGAGCCGTGGCCGCTTTGACGTGGACAGCTTTGACGAGGCCACCGCCATTGCAGAGTCATTAGAGAGTCGGTTTACCAAGGCATTCGGCTCGGACAATGTGACGGTGAAGCCGCCACGAGATGTATACAAGCGGTACCACATCCTGGTTCGCGACCCTCATACAGGTGTGTTCCACGAATGGCAGATCGGAACCAACGCACTCACGAAATTCATTGAGGACGTGCCGGTCAAGTTGCCCAAGGGAGTGGAGCTTCATGGCGATGACTTCCATGTGGTGATGTACGATGTGTTGGCCAAGCTCGACGAGCCGGACATTCGAGCCAAGCACGGCTTGCCAGACGGCATTGTAGACGACATTGGCCTGGGCGCTCTGCAGAAGAAATATGATGCTTTGATGCTCGAGGCGGGCACTGCGACCAAGGGTGCCCCGGAACCCATCAACTTCGATGAGCGATTGGCGGGGTTGGCCGATGAGCTTGGCGCAGCGCTCGAAAACTTGGAGCGAAAGCATCCCGGCCTCGCGACCAAGCTCGATACCAAGCTCGCCGCAGACAAAGCAGCAGCGGCCCGCGCAGCAGCCCAGCCCGAAGCCGATGGTCCAGCCCATCAGCCGGACATGCCTGCAGCAGACACAGGGGTCAAAACCACAGCCGGTCAAGACACCCCCCAGCCCAAGGTCCGCCCTGAGCACGAGGGCTCGGTGGAGTATCGGGAGTACAAGAATGCGGTGGCCTTTGCAGGAGAAGGGGGCGTCAATCCCCATTCAGCCAAGCAGGGCGCCCTCGGTGACTGCTATTTGCTCGCGGGTGCGGCAGCAGAGGCCCGCGCGAACCCCGCTGGGGTCCGCAGGCTGATCAAGGAC
>CAWVVG010000380.1:0-3950 GCA_963932775.1 uncultured bacterium | reverse complement strand
GCAGCCTGTCTGTGAGACATTCGGCCATTCTTTGTGAGCTCTCCGGCAGCCACCGATCTCTCAACATTTGGTATGGACCCGAAACGCTGAGTCTGAATGGCCCTAAGCGACACGCCCATTGTTGATGCCACGCGCAGGATGGTCGTGTGCGGTGGCTGGACAACCATGGCCAAGTCCGTTGTGGGTGGTGGGCACTTCGGTTTCGGGTCTTTGAGACAATCCACAACCAACTCAGCATGGTCGGGTGCATATCCGAGGTGGACGGTCGACTCATAGGCCAACAGTGGCTCGAGGCCGCAGTGGATTTCCATCAGACCCGCAGTGGTCAGCCAAGAGGGAGTGGGTGTGCTCCCTCGATAGGGGCGACTGATTGACCATTTTTGGAGCTCAGGAATGTCGAATGCTCTGACCCCGATTCCCTGATTCCTGTAATGTCGCGTGCTTCGCGGGCCGGGGTGTCAGGCCTCAGGCCTGAAACTGTCGCTCGACCAGACGCCGGTACAGCCCCTTCTGGGCGACCAGGGCCTCGTGGGTGCCCGCTTCGGCGACTTGCCCTTTGTCGAGCACCACCACCCGGTCGGCATCTTTTACCGTGCTGAGGCGGTGGGCGATCACCAGCGTTGTTCGGCCTCGCATCAGTCGCTCTAAGGCCTCCTGAACCAGGTGTTCACTCTCGGCATCGAGTGCGCTGGTGGCTTCGTCGAGGACCAGGATAGCAGGGTCCTTGAGCAAGGCACGGGCGATGGCAATGCGCTGCTTCTGTCCGCCTGAGAGCCGCACGCCGCGCTCTCCCACCAGGGTCTGGTAGCTCTCGGGAAAGGCCGAGACGAATTCGTGGGCGTTGGCGGCGATGGCCGCGGCCTGCACCTCGGCATCGGTGGCAGCCAGGCGACCGTAGCGGATGTTGTCGGTGATGGAAGTCGCGAAGAGAATGGGCTCTTGGCTGACCACGCCGACCTGCTGTCGCAACCAGCTCGCATCGAGTGCTTCGTAGGGGTGGCCATCCAGACGAAGCATCCCCTGCTGCGGGTCATAGAGTCGGCTGAGCAGGGCAGCGACGGTTGATTTTCCTCCCCCTGAGGGGCCGACCAGGGCGACCACTTGGCCGGGCTGCAGGCTCAGACTGAGTCCCTGCAGCACCGGGGTCTCGGGTCGGGTCGGGTAGGCGAAGTGAACGGCATCGAGCTCGAGCTCTCCCCGCACTGTCTCGAGCCGCTTGCCCTCGGCCGAGACCTCTGGCTGCCGGTCAATGAGCTCAAAGACGCGCTCGCTGGCCCCTGCCGCGCGGGCGAAGTCGGACCAGAGGCTCGAGAGCGTACCGATGCTGAAGGCCACCGTGAATGTATAGAGCAGAAAGCTGGTGAGCTCCCCGAAGCTCAGCTCGCCCTCGCTCAGCATGACCCCGCCGTACCAGAGCACCCCGGCGATGGCTCCGTAGCCAGCGAAGCTGATGCCGCCGGTGAAGATCGCGCCCAGCTTTGCACGGTATCTGGCCAAGCGGAAGCTCTCGTCGACGGCCTCTCGATAGCGACTCACCTCGGACTCTTCTCGGGCAAAGGCTCGGACGGTTCGCACCCCGGACAGCGTCTCCTCGGCTACCTCAGAGGACACCGCCAGCGCATCCTGGACATCCTTGCTGACCTGACGAAGCTTGCGTCCATAGATCCCTGCCCCTGCCGCCACCAGGGGCACGACAGCCAGCATGATTAGGGTCAGCTTCCACGAGGTCCAGAGCAGGATTGCGATCGCACCCAGGACCTGGAGCGCAAAGCGCAGGGCCATCGAGAGATTGACCGTGACGGCGTTCTGCAGCACGGTGGTGTCTGAGGCCAGCCGGTTGGTCAGCTCGCCCGTCCGGCGCTGATCGAAGAAGCCTATCTCCTGCCGAATCAGGGCGGAATAGAGATTCACCCGCAGGCTGGCGACCACGCGCTCTCCTGCCACCGTAAAGAGGTAGCTTCGGGCGGCAGAGGCCACCCCGCTGATGGCGAAGACTCCCAGCAGCAGGAGGGCGGCTCGGTCCAACGCCGCGCGCCCTGTTCCTTCTGTGACCCCATCGACCAGGTGCCCCACCAGGGTCGGAGCGGCCAGGCTCGTGGCCGATGCAATGACCAGGGCAATGGTTCCCAGGCTCAGAGGAATCCACTCCGGCCTGGAGAGCGCGCGAATCCGCTTGAGATCGAGACGCGAGGCGGGGAGAGGGTTCTCGGATGTCGAGGGGGTCGTGGCCATCGACTGGGGGAGGGGGCGGCTCATCTCGATGGGACTCCTATGGCCGACCTCTCATAGCAGGTCATGGCTCTCTCCGGGGAACTGATCGATGGCCTGCTGTACGCCCCGACTCCTTTTATCCTTGATTGAGTCGACTCATAGTTATCCCATCCGGTTCTCCTTGAACCCCGTCGCAGTCGCAACCCTCAATTTCATCATCGGTGGGCGAAGCGGTGCAGGTGTGCGCAGTGGAAACCGAACCTACCCCAGGGACACCCCGTCCCACGGTGGCCAACTGTTGCTGAGTTGAAAATAGGGAGGGACCACTCTCAGGTTCACCCATCGTGCATGGCGGAGCGGGTCCATGGGTATGCCAAGAAGGTATTCGTTCTGTATAGAACACCATCTACCTTGCCCTTGCCCTTGCCCTTGCCCTTGTCATGAGCATGGTTGCGGCCCTACCCGTTCCTGAGCGCCAGTCGGTACTGGGGCAGATGGGCCCAGAGATGACGGCACGGCTACTCGACAATCTGCCAGAGTCCAGCCTGATCTCACCATGAACACAAACCGAGTCGCCATCTGTTCGGCCGGTCGTGCACGGAAAACCCCACGCTGAACCGATGTCTGTCTATTTTCCCCGCAATATTCCCTGCCCAAACTGTGGCGATGTTCAGGAACGAACCGTCGCCGCAACACTGCACGGCCCCCGAGTGCCCGCTGTGGCGGAACAGATTCGCAAGGGAGTATTTCAACGGGTGAAGTGCGGCGCGTGCGAGAAGGTCTTCACCCTAGATTCGCCGCTGAGCTGGGAGCCGCGGTGGCGCACTCTCGAGCAGGAACCAGGCCGATGGCTCAGCAGCTGTCGTCGTTTCCGTAGGACAGCCACGTTCCAAACTCTGGACCTGTCCACCCAAGCTCGGCCATGGCTTCGCAAAAATCATCCACAAGGCTGGTGCACAGCGCAGCATTTACGTTGATCCCGATGCCGCCCGCAACGGACGAAAGTCCCGCGAAAGAAAAGGATGCGAGCGCAGGATTGATGATGATTGAAATGTCTCCATTCACCGAAGACAAGCCGTTCATGGACATCGAAGTCAGGGCGTTGTGGCCGCCGATGGTCAATGAGCCGCCCACCGAAAAAGGGCTGTCGATGGCGATGGTTTCGAGCGATGCGGTGTTCACGATGTCCATGTCTCCACCAACTTCCGAAAGGCTGTCCAAGGACACCGATGCAATCGCGATACCCTTGATGAGCAAGTCGCCGCCCACGTTCGTGAGGTTGTTGAGGTGGAACGACGGAATGGTCGTGTAGTCATAGTCAACCTGCAGGTTGCCACCCACCCGGGTGAGTGCGGCCAGTCCGGTCAGATCGGTGCAGTCGCTTTCGATGGTGAGGTTTCCTTCGATGCTGGAGCACGCGAAGGGAACGGCTTCTGTGTACGAGAGGTCTCCCGCGTGTTCGGTCACCGAAGTGTCGGGGTTTTCGTCGTCGCAATCGTTGGCGGTGAGCAGACCGTCGCAGTCCGCATCGTTCGCACGGTCGCCCAGGGCAGGGTCGGAATCGTCGCAGTCTTCTTCTTCTGCAACGCCGTCGTCATCGTTGTCTGTGACGGGTTCGGTGATCCCGCCCGTATCGCCCGTATCGTCCGCATCCGCATCCGCATCCGCATCCGCATCCGCATCGGCATCGGCGTCCGCGTCCGCGTCCGCGTCCGCGTCCGCGTCGGCATCGGTGTCGG
>CAWVVG010000379.1:0-3960 GCA_963932775.1 uncultured bacterium | reverse complement strand
CAGTCTCTCGGCTTCGGACAGTCCACTCAAGGCATCGGCCGGGATGGTCCACTCGGGCTCGAACAAGGGGGGCAGCCCGATCACTCCAGCCGCTCGAGCGGACTCGATGGCGGCAGTGAGCTCCGCGAAGGTGGAGTCACTGTCGAGGGCATCGAAAACCTCAAATGCGGTTTGGTCGATGTCGCAGCCGTAGGCATCGGCACCGTCGGTAAGGCAGGCGAACCAGATGGAACCGACCTCTGCGTTTTGCGACGGACTGTAGGTGAGCTGTCTGAAGCCAACGGTCTCGCCAGGCCGAGGCTCTGCGCGTGTTCCCAATATCGGATCGTTCACCCCAGCCACTTCGGCGCGTACGCCCAGAAGGCGCAGTCGATCGAGCTGCCACGACTCGCTCATGGTTTTGGTGTCACAGCCGGTCATGACCAGGAATGGAAGGATAATTCTCACAGGGCCACCTCTGCGCGAAGACCGACGGAGGGAATGAAAGGCAGCCCGCGGATGTAGCTTGAGTCTGTGTAGTCGTAGTTGTAGTTCGCAGCCTCAGGGTTCTCGCCCCTCACCACATTGAGCAGGTCCACATAGGTCTCCAGCCACCACCGTTTGTAGGTGTACCGTTTGTCCACGCGGAGATCGAGTGCCATGAAGGGGGGCAGGCGTTCGCCCATTACATCGCTGGACTGGTAGGGAAAGTAGGAGTCGTTGTCCAGGTCATAGACCGCACCGGCGTAGGCTGTGGTGGGGTTTCCAGTGACGTATCTGAAGCGGCTGGAGATGCCCCAGTCACGGGGTAGGTCGTAGCCGGCAAGGGCCACGAAGATGTGGGTCTGGTCGAATTCAAAGGGGCGCCAATCGTCGCTGTCTGTCGGGAGGCTGCCTCCTCTGCCGTCGACAGGAACGTTGAGGCGTTCAGCCTTGGACAAGGTGTAGCTGAGCCAGCCGAAAAAGTTGTTGGCAGGATTGTGCCGAAGCATCATCTCCAGCCCCTTCACCCGGCCTTCGCCTCCGTTGACAAAGAACGGGTCATTCTCTGACTGGATATTGGGATTTTGCACGATGAGGTCTGTCATTGCCTTGTAGAACAGCGTGACATCCGCTTCCACCACCGGGCCGAACTTCTGTTCGACACCGACTTCGCTGGCCCATGAGCGTTCATAGTCGACCCGTATGTTCGCCGCGTCAAAACCGAGGTCAGGGCCTTGAGGGGGCTGGTGATAGAAGCCGCTCCCAGCCTTGAGCGTGGTCTGCTCAAAAGGGTTGGCCCGGATCGAGAGCCTGGGGTCGAAGCTGGTCACCGTGTAGTGGGGCATGGTCAGGGTGTTGAAGCGAATGCCTGGGACGATTTTCAACTTCTCGGGGTCATCAAGCGGGTGTATCCAGGCCTCGAGAAAAGGATCTACCGCGAAGAAGGTGCCCTCGAACGTGAAGCTCGAGTCCTCTGTTTCCGCCAACGGGTCGGGGTTCGCGAGGGAATCGGTTGTGGATGGGAAGTCCAGTCTGACTTCATACGGTCCGGCGAGTACGTCGATGCCAGGACGCACGGTGATCCAAGGTGCGGGCTCCCACAGTGCGTCGGTGCGGACCTCAGTGATCCAGCTCCATTGTTTGAACAGAAACTCACTGCCCAGGGAGAAGCCGATGGAATCATACCCAACGGAGGGCGTAAAGCGGGTGACCAGCTGATCGCTGAAGCGGTGGTCGTACTGCAGGATCACTCGGTGTGCCCCGTAGGCCACGTCCGCATCTCCTTGATTGTCTGGGTCGGAGCCTTGGGCCACATCGTCTGGCGTTCCAAAGAACAGCTTGTCACCGAAGCCCAGGACCATTGCGCTTAGGCGACCATTGGATCGCTTGAGGTCGTCAATCTTGACCTGATAGTCCCACCAATAGGGCACCACCGTGAACCCTGTGTCGGCGGTAAATATCGGCAGCAGCTTGTCCAGGTAGGAACGTCGTCCTGCGGCAGTGATGCCCCAGCGCCCGTCCGTGCCCGTTCGAGCTTGGATGACACCAGTGGCGTCGAGCACGTCGACAGAGACCTCTGCGCGGGCACGCTTAGGGTAGTCTGAGCTGGTTCTAATATTGATGACCCCGCCGGTGCTTCGACCAAATTCGACCCCATACCCGCCGGGCAGGTAGTCGACCGACTCCACGATGTCTTCATTCACGATCGAGACCAGGCCACCCAGGTGGTAGATCAGCGGGACTCGAATGCCGTCCACGTAAAATGCGGTGTCCTCTGGGTTGGAGCCTCGGACCACAACCATACCGGTGCCAAATGGGGCGCGGGCCGTGCCAGGGAGGTTCTGGATGACCCGAACCGGGTCTCCAAAGGTTCCCGGAATGCGTTGGATTTCTTTGACCGTGATGGTGCGGCGCGTGATGTCTGGCTCGGGTCGGTCACCCTCGACTACCATGACTTCATCGATCTTCATGTTGGGGCGCAGCCACAGCTTGATGGCTGAAATTTCACCCTCTCGGACTTTGAGTTTTTGCCCCAAGTTGGCGTACCCAGGCTCGTTGATGGTGACCACCGCCCGGCCGATTGGAACCCCTCGGAATGAAAAATTGCCGCCCTTTTCAGTGGCGACTGAGTACACCGTATCGCCACTGTGGATGGTCACCTGAATGTCGCCCAGCGGAGTCCGGTCGCCCATTCGCACCACGGTTCCTTCGACATTGATCGGGGCCAAGTCCTGGTCTTTGGTCTCGGGGTCGAGGGTGAAGCGGTAGTCAAACTGGATCGCGACGCCCACTCGGCCTGCGGCATTTTGAGCTGGGGTAAACTTCATTGTCTCAACGGCCGCGACGGCGGCTTCGTCGAAACCTTGGCCTGCTGCATTGAGCACTTCGACTCGAAGGACGTTGCCCTCTGTATCGATCTCGACCGCCAATGCAACGGTGGCCTCGTTGCCCTGTGCTTGGGCCGCTTCAGGATAAGTGGCCTTCACAAACTTGATGACTGTCGGCGCCTTGGTGATGGGCAAGACTTCTTGCTCAGACTCAAGAAGTGGAGCGCTCGGTTTGGCACCGATCTCTTGAGCCGCGGCGGGGCCGGCCAACATTAGAAAGGACAACGGTATAAGTCTGCGAACGTTCACGGGGTACCCTCGATACTGCGGGAGCGTAGCTGAAGTTCCAAGGGGTTGCAGAGGGTTTGGGTCACAAAAGCACTGCACCAAACAAAGAACACGGTCCCAATATTCTGAAACCGTGTTCGATGGATATGGAGGCGACGACCGGATTCGAACCGGTGAATGGAGGTTTTGCAAACCTCTGGCTTACCACTTGCCTACGTCGCCAATGGTCCACTGCTATGCAACAGAAACGATGCGGTCAAGCCCTCAAATGTCGGATTGCTTGGCTGATCACGTTGGCGCCACCGCTCAATACCGCTTGTTCCCAGCTCTTTGAACGGGGTCGGAAGGCTTCAATCAGGCCAGCTTTCGCCCGTTCAGGATCACCTCCCCAGTGGGTATTTTGGTTCTCTTTTCGAAGGGCCGCGAGTACCTTGAGAGCCGGATAAGTACCAAACTCACAGGTGATCACCGTGGCTATCGGCCCCAGAAGGCGGGTCATCGCTGCTGGAAGTCCTCCCCGGATTTGGTAGGCAACCCCATTGTCAGCATCCCACGGCTGAACCCGTTCCCCGTACTGGTCCCGAAGGTCCAGGTGCGCTGCACTGCCGGCATCGGTGTCTACCAGGAGAGCGTAGGTTCCTTGTTTGCCAAGACCAGTGTGGAAGTCGATGTGGACGATTGATTCGCTGCCTTCGAGCAGTGATGGGAGCTTCGAGAGGAGCATGGCCGGACCTCGCTCAAGGCGATCACCCCCAAAAAATAGACCCTTGGGGAAGTCGTACTGGCCACCGACCACGGCCGTCTTCAAGGTGTTGAATCCATGCCGCATAATCTGCCAGATGGTGCTCAGTAAGTAGAACTCGAGTCCTCCGGCGGGACGGTT
>CAWVVG010000378.1:0-3963 GCA_963932775.1 uncultured bacterium | reverse complement strand
TACGAGTTTCTGGGTGGTGTCTTTATCGAGCACTCGCCCTTTGCGGTTGCGGTTCCCGGCTCGCCTCCACCCAGCGGTCGGATGGAGCGCTGGCAGTGGCTTTGCCAGACTGCACACCTCGCTATCGACGAGACAGAGGCGCTCTGGGATCGCCTGGTCGTGTCCGTTCAATGACTTGTGGCAGCCGCCCAAACGGGTCAGGTTGTGTCGATGGTTGACTCGACCCCTAAATCCGCTGACAAGCGTGGCAAACCGAATCACCGCGGGCAGGCGGGGGCGCGTGAAGGTGCCAATTTACCGGATATCTTGTACCACGCAACCGATGTGGAGCTGGCACGGAACGCGCGGGACGCCGGCGTTCTTAGTCTTAAGAATGGCCGCAAGGTGTTCATGTCCAAGTCCGAGTCTCAGGCATGGCAGGTGTCCCATAGGGGCCGAGATGAGCCGCTTGTTCTATACATAGATGCAGGCCGGGCTCGGCAGGCCGGAACCAAATTTCAGATGAATAAGCGCGGGCTTTGGCAAGCCCCCTCAATCCCCGTGAAGCATGTCTTGAACCTGCGTGATGGGTTCAAACATCAGTACTCGGCCGGCGGCTTTCCCGTTTATTACGGACCAAACGGTCCGGAGGTGGCCTTGATCAAGGTTCGCCGGCGCTTCGGTTCCACTTGGGAGATCGCCAAGGGCAAGCTGGAGCCTGGCGAAAACCCAGAGCAGTGTGCCATTCGAGAAATTCAGGAGGAGATGGGGGCAGAGATGACCCTCTCCGTAGACCATGAGTTCGGCTTCGTGCGGTATGGCTTTATGACACCGGCTCGCACCCCACGCCTGAAGACCATGTATGTGTACCAATTTCGTTGCGAAGAACGGATTGAGAAATTCACTCCAGCCGCCGGGGAGTCAGTGGTCGATGTGGGCTGGTTTAACCCTCGGGCGGTGGATCGAGTTGTGACCCATCGGTCTCTGCGTCCGCTGGTCCGGTTGTTGCTTCAGAATCTAAAGAGCCGGAACTAGGGCCTCTCCAAAGTTCGGTCCCTACCGACTGCCATGGGCCCTGGCCGGGGTGGTCTTCGATTCGTTCTGGGTTGTGCTGCGCACCGTCGTACAGGATGGTAAACACATGGTCGCCGGCTATCTGAGCGATTGCCTGCCGTGGGTTTGAAAAGGTGTACAGCCGCCGCCCTCTCCATAGCCGTGGCTGGCCAACCAGATCTGGCCGAACGCCGGTGAAGATCGCCTGCATGGGCTCAAAAGGAGAAAACCGCCACAGTGTCGGTGATGTTCTCCTCTTGTCGTCGTCCGGTGGGCCCTGGCCCCGCACGAGGACAATGGCATCTCCGGGGAGGCTCAAGCCCAAGACGGTGTCAATCGCACGGGTCCGTTGAAGGTCGGCCACGATGTGTTGTACCCGCGCAGCATCCCCACCAAATCCCCACAGCCCCCGAACCAGCGCAACCATCCATATGACCATTCCTATTGAACGAATCCGCTCGGCGGCGCCTCCGAGGAGTGCAGCTGCAAAGACCCCAAGCATGCAGGCATACGGAAACTGATGTGGTGCGGCGAAACCCAAAGCCACCAACCCAAGCCATGCGGCAACCGCTCCGGCCCACGTGGTTGCGGCTTCTTTGGCACTGGACACTCCAAGGAGCAGCAAGGGCAACATTACGATCCATCCAATGGTGAAGCGTTCGACCGCGTCACGAACCGAGTCCTCCATCAGAATGGACGGCTGCTTTCGACTGCCGGTGTCCAGGCCGAGCTCCCAGGCCGTGACGAACAGGGGCAGTGCCCCCATGATGCCCGCGCCGAAGATTAGCCACCGGCGTGGGTGCCAGGCGGCAACGAGCAATGTGATCCCGCCCGCTAGAAGGTGGGTCCAGAATCCCAAGACGACCGACAATGCGAGGTGAATAGGCCGGTCCTTGCGAAGGGCCCACCAACTGTATGACAGCACCAAGACGCTCAGTGGGTAGTTGTTGACCTCAGCTGCATAGTGGAGCTGGACCGGATCCGTGGCCAGCAACAGTGCAGGCAACAACGAACGGGGATGGGCGGCCAGCATAAACCCGACCGCACCGAGGCTTGCCGCGACGCTGAAAAGAAGCCAACTTGCCGGTGCTGGCCAGACCAACGACCCCATGCTGTGGAGCAGTGGGTAGAGTGGGGGATGGAGCCCAGCCCATGTGGTGATGGCCTGGGCATAGTTTTCGGTAAGCAAGGCCTCGAGAGTCGGCAAGTTGTATGCCGCATAGTGGAGGGACCACTCCTCCCAGCGAACCCCTGCACGGAGCAATCGTAGAATTGCTGCCAGAAGGAGTATGGCCCCGCCCCCAGTTCTCATGGCCTACCTCGATGGAGAGTCGATGTAGATGGTACTTCCTGCGGCCTTGAATACCGGAGATTTCGCCCTCATCTCAGCAGCCAGTGTCTCTGTGTATGGAGATGTATCCGCCATTTCACGAATCTGCTGGGTGATTTCCATTGAACAAAACTTGGGCCCGCACATGGAGCAAAAGTGTGCATTCTTGGCGGCTCCGGCTGGGAGTGTCGCGTCGTGGTAGCTGCGGGCCGTCGCCGGTTCTAGGCGAGACTGAACTGATCTTCCCATCTGAACTCGAACCGAGCCCGGCACAGAGCATCGTTTCGATCCTGTGCTCTTGACTGAGCTCTGTCGTTGGCGTCGGCGATGCACCCAGGCCGAAGACCGTCGCCAAGCGAGATGCTCACATCGTACTTCTTGAGGAGATGGTGCCTGGGTTCATGTTTTCCCGGATGGCAACGAACTCCATCTCAGGGGTGATTTCACCTCGACGCGCATAGTGCATTTGGGTGAAGCAGGAGTCGCCCCGGCCCTCACGGGCTGTGACCCAGGCCCGCCTGTGTTCCGGTAGACCTTTGCCTGGATTCGCCGAAGGGGGTCCGGCGGTATCATACAGAGGGTGGGTCCCCCCATTGGAGAGTACAATCTCGGTAAACGGTACCTTGAGTGTGCCCTGCGTAATGCGACGTCGTGTTGCCTTTGTGCTCTACATTTCTCCGCCGGCGTGACCCGGATCAGGTTCAAACGGTTTGTTCTCAGGCGCCAAAGACGCCACCCGCTGTTGGTTATTTTAGGTTTCCTATCGTTTGCTCTTCGGAGCATGCAGTCTTGAATCGATGACCCGCCCGTGGCGGTCGTAGAGTGTGGCGCGATCTCGGGTGTTGTTCCAAACAGGAGAGTCGCTGTCCAGGTAGACGGTGAGCTGGGAGCTTGGGTCGGTCTGGTGGGTGCCGCGCCCTGAATGAACCTTTACGGTGTGCCCTGGTGGAATCAGGAGCGACGGCAAGAGCCAGGAACGCCCGGCCTGTTCGGAGATTCTAAATCCATCAAGGTCCACGGGTCGGTCCGATACGTTGGCCACCCGCAGATATTCCCCATTCACATTGCTTCGGTCATCTCCAGGTGCGTTTGCGTGAAAGCTTGTGATGTGGAGAACCCCGCTGTACCGTTCCGTCGACCAGATGCCCCGTCCTGCAGCGCGGGCCTGTGCTTGTGCCTTGTTGCGAGCGGTGTGGTCGGACTCATCGGGGGGAATGATGAATAGGTGCCCCAGCCCAAGTCCAAGAAGATGAGTGGAAAGGTCGACCTCGCCTACCTGCACACTGGCGAGCAAGCGACCGTACCCGTCCCTCTTGACCGGTCCGTAGCCGAGCTTCACTGTTCTCCCGAGCGTAAACGCCTTGGCGGCTTCGCGGGCCTCCAGTCCGTAGTCTTCCTTGGGCTGGAGTTCAGGTGTGTTGATCCACCGGAGGCGGATCTTCTCGCCATCTTCTAGGGTCAGTGTGTCGCCATCGTAGACCTTGACCACTCGTCCTTCGCTGGGAGGTGGTGCCGTCACATCGGGTGCAGCAAAGCCAAGATTGGAGAGAGCCAAGAGGGTGCAAAACAGAGTGATCATGCTGCCGTCTAACTGACCCCAT
>CAWVVG010000377.1:0-3980 GCA_963932775.1 uncultured bacterium | reverse complement strand
AGGCAAACACACCGGATGGGCCTACTGCCACACACCGAGCGGCTCCACCAAAGACATGACCGGGGCGATCGAGGGGCAAATTGAGCGGTGGGCCCCCGGCTTCAAAGACACGGTGATCGCACGCCACACCATGAACAGCCTCGACTTCGAGACCTACAATGCGAACTACATCGGCGGAGATGTGAACGGCGGCATGCCCACCATCGATCAGCTGTTCACCCGGCCCACCGCAAAAACCTACCGCACCCCGAACAAACGCATCTACATGTGCTCGGCATCCACCCCACCCGGTGGGGGAATCCATGGAATGTGTGGCTTCCATGCGGCCAAGGCCGTGCTCGATGATTGGCCCGACTGAGCCATCTTCCTGACCACACGCCGGATGAGGTAGACTCGGCCACCATGAACGCCACTACCCAGACTCGACTCGCCCTCATTGGCGGGCCCCTGCTCGGCCTGATCTTGTTTCTCTGTGTTCGCAATGCCGGACTATCCATGGATGCGGCTTGGACCGCGGCGATCACCGCAGTGTGTGCGGTGTGGTGGGTCACCGAGCCCATCCCCATTCCAGCCACCTCCATCATCCCCTTCGCCGCCTTTCCCCTCACGGGGGTGCTGACCCACAAAGAGATCGCGACCGCATACGGCCACACGCTCATCTTGTTGCTCTTGGGCGGCTTCATCCTCTCCACAGCCATGGCATCTTCGGGGGCACACAAGCGCCTAGCCGTGGGCATGGTCAAGCTGGTCGGCGGAGCGGGCGGCCGAAAATTGGTGCTGGGCTTTATGCTGGCAACCGCCGTCTGCAGCATGTGGATCAGCAACACAGCGACCACCTTAATGTTGCTCCCGGTGGCCATCGCGGTGCTGGAACAGGACGAGGCCAACGGAGGTGGCGACACGCTGAAGGTCCCACTGCTGCTGGGCATCGCCTACGCCGCAAGCATTGGCGGCATGGGCACTCCAGTGGGCACACCACCCAATGTCATCTTTATGGGCATCTATTCGGAGGCGACGGGTACGGAGATTGCCTTCTTTGACTGGATGCTCATCGGACTGCCGGTCGTCGCGATCCTGCTTCCATTGACCTGGCTGTACCTGACCCGCTCCCTCAAGAGCGACCGGGTCCTCGACCTGCCAAACCTCGGCCCTTGGTTCCCAGCTGAGAAGCGGGTGCTCGTCGTGTTCTTGTTGACGGCCCTCGCCTGGGTGACCCGCACCACGCCCTATGGTGGGTGGTCCAAGCTGCTGGACCTGCCCGGTGCCGGTGACAGCACCGTGGCCCTCACTGCAGTAGTGGCGCTGTTCTTGATTCCCAATGGAAAAGGCGGACGAATGCTCGACTGGGAGACCGCCGTAAAGATCCCTTGGGGCCTGCTGCTGCTGTTCGGTGGTGGCATTGGCATCGCCCGAGGGTTCGAAGCCAGTGGACTCTCCACCTCTCTGGGCAGCTGGCTGGCCAACGATCTGGGCATCACCGCCTGGCCCGTGATTGGCATGACCCTGGCGATCTGCCTGGCCGTGACCTTTCTCACGGAAATCACCAGCAACACCGCCACAACAACCTTGCTGATGCCCGTGCTCGCCGCCGCGGGCCTCGCTGCTGGAATCGACCCCGCGATGCTCATGGTCCCCGCAGCCCTGTCCGCGAGCTGCGCATTTATGCTGCCTGTCGCGACCGCCCCGAACGCCATTGTGTTCGGAACGGACATGGTGACCACCAAGCGAATGGCCAGAGAGGGCTTCGCTCTAAATCTGCTGGGAGCCATCGCCATTACAGCCATGGCCGCGACACTTCTGTGAGGAACGCATGACAGAGGAAGAGAACCAACAGCTCAAAGAATTCATGGAGAGCCAGATTCCCTTCAACGCATTCCTGGGCATGAAAGTGACCTTGATGAACGATGGCGAGGCCGAGATGATGATCCCCACCCGACCCGAGCTAACCGGCGACCCGTTCCGGCCCGCACTCCATGGTGGCGTTCTCTCCTCCCTAGCCGATACCGTCGGCGGACTTGCGGTGTTCACTAAGGTTGGCCGGACACACATCGCCAGCACCGTGGACTTGCGGATCGACTACCTGCGTCCGGGGCAGGTGGACCTCAACATCTATGCCCGTGCCAAGGTTCTTCGAGTGGGCAATCGGGTTGCGGCCACCCATACCGTGGTCTACCAAGAAGACATAGACCGACCCATCGCCACAGCCAATGCGGTCTACAATATGGTCACTCGGAACAAGCTACCGAAAAAATAGACGGGCTCTTGGGCTCACCCACCCCGCATGAGTACCGACGAGGCTCGGAATGCACGGTGGACCGCAGCTGGACCTCAATGGTCCGTCCCTTCACCTGGAAGGCGATCCGATCCGCCGAGTCTTCCTTGCAGAATACCGCCCCGAGTGCAGTCAATCCTTCACGGCGCCGCAGGTGCGCTTCCGCCACTTGGGCCTCTCGAGACAAGGCCGTCTGACCCCGGAAACGATCTAAATCGAAGATCTCAGACGTCCGAATTCCTTCCACAAGACGCCCCACATCAGCGGGCTTGACCCGACCGAATTGGACTCCTTCGGGCAGACTAATCAGCGTGGCGGCAAAGCGGTGTCCCCCCAGGTGTGTGGTGGCCCATACCTCCTCAACCCCGAGTGCACGAAACTCGTTTATGACCGGCGCACCCTCTCGGGCACAGCATTGATCCCGCACACCGTGGGTGCAGACCAGTGTGACTGAGTCATGCATCTTCTCCATGCCAACCCCATCAAAAATCGCCTCCAGGTCCATGTCCAGCAACCCATCAAGGGAATCAAGAGTGGTCCCAAAGACACTCCCGCCCACCACTGCCGACATTACCCGAACCCCTGACCGAGCCCATGGAGCCCGAATCAACTGAAGACGACAATCCGGCATGCCCATGAGTGCGGCTTCAAGGTGAGCACGAACCGGCCCAGCCAGGCACGGAGCATCCAAAGCCTTCGCCGCCCAAGCCTCGGATACCTGCACCATCAACCACCGTCGGGTCTGCACCACAGCGGTGCCGTCGATGGGTTCCCCGAGGGCGACGGAGACGTCACAGCAGGCTTCAGACATCGTTCAACGAACCTCACAGGTCTTGGTGGAGCTCGCGCAGACCAGACCGATGCGTGCCCCGTCCGACACATCCACCGCTCCTGCCATGCGGGAGTCAAACCCAACAAAGGTCGCCTGAATCATGTAGCTACCGGCCGGAACCTTGCCGGCCCCAAAGGTGCCCTTTGACCCCACCAAGCGCACCCGCGTGGCGTCTCCATATATGCGTACATTGCCGCGACCCGTGAGGGTTTTTACCGGCAGCGCGGCCTTCGCAGACTTGGCGGCCTGAACCGTCTCCGTTCTCGGCAGAGGTTCCTTTTTCTTAACGACATCAACCGGCCTCGTCCGAGTGCGGGTGGCTCGCTTTGGTGTCGTTTCCGGCGCCGCCTCGACTTTCGCTGCCGCCTTTTCTTGCCGGGCCTTCTCTGCAACCCGATCTTGCTCAGCGGCGATGACGACCTGCTCGGCCGCAGCTTCGGCCACATCGCGCTGTTGGGCCCACACACCCAGCAGTACACCGCCACCGATCACAAACACCAAGAAGGCACTCAACACTGCAGCCGCCGAACTCAGGGCTTGTGCGCGTTGGGCTTCAACTGTCATCTTGGGGGCTCCAATGTTGTACTGGTCGCGACCATGCTATCAACTCCTATGAAATCGTGCTGGCTGCTCCCCGTTCTTATCCTCCCTATGTTCGCATGTAGCGGCCCAAAGAATGATTCCGCCGCACCGGATACCAGCCCAGTAGACTTGGTATCCAAGGTCGATCCCTTCATTGCAACGGGTGGGGTCGGATTTGGCGTAGGGTCCGGCTTCCCAGGGGCAGCTTGGCCGTTTGGATTGGTTCGAGTAAGCCCGGACACATCCGATGCGAGAGGCAACAAGCCTGGATTTCACCACTGCGGTGGATACCAC
>CAWVVG010000376.1:0-3991 GCA_963932775.1 uncultured bacterium | reverse complement strand
GTCGAAGACACGGCAGCCATCGAATGTGCCAACGGATCCGACGACGACGGCGACGGTTGGCTCGATGAAGATGACATCGAGTGCTTGAGCTACGGCACCGAAGATGGCGGCATAGACGAGCGCTTTGAATGCAACGATGGCGAGGACAACGACGGTGACGGCCTCACCGACGCCGAGGACCCAGAGTGCTTGATTTCTCTCGACGATTCCGAGGACGTGGGCCTTGTGGGTGACATCAACTGCACCGACGGTGCGGACAACGATGAAGACGGATGGATCGACGACGACGACCCGGACTGTTTGTGGGGCGATGAGGAGTCTGGCTACCGCTTCGACTTCACCTGCAACAATTGGTTCGACGACGACCTGGACTCTCTGAAGGACTCCGCCGACCCTGGCTGTTCCTCCGCCCTCGACATGGACGAAGACCACACCGGTGAGTGTGTCGACGATGCCGACAACGATGGGGATGGATGGATCGACCTCGACGACACCGACTGCACCAGCGAGTTTGACTTCTTTGAAGATGGCGGCCTCGACGCTCGGTACGAGTGCTCGGATGGTGAAGACAACGATGAAGACGGGTTCATTGATGCGGAAGACCCAGGATGTGGAACCGGCTCGGACGACGCCGAGGAAGACCCTTCCACCGAGTGCAATGATGAAATCGACAACGATGAAGACGGCTGGACCGACCTCGATGACCCGATCTGCACCGGAATTACCGTGGAATTCGAAGACGATGGCTTCGATCCCGATGGACCCGCCTGCAACGATGGTATCGACAACGATGCCGACGGTGAAACCGACTCAGAGGACCCCGGTTGTTCCTCGGCCTCCGATGACAATGAGGTCGGATAGACCCCACTGATATGGCCAAGGTCATCCTGCTAAACAAGCCCTACGGAGTGCTCACGACCTTTACTGATCCGGAGGGCCGACCCACGTTGGCGGACTGGGTCAAGGTCCCCAATGTGTATGCAGCCGGTCGCCTTGACCGGGACAGTGAGGGCCTGCTTGTGTTAACCGACGATGGCCAACTGCAGCACGATATCGCCCACCCCAAGGCTGGTAAATACAAAGGGTACTGGGCCCAAATCGAGCGGATTCCTGAGCCGGAAGCCCTCGAACAACTGAGGCGTGGTGTGAGCATCAAGGGTGGGATGACCCGACCTGCAAGAGTGAGCTTGATTGAAGCTCCGGACGTGTGGGAGCGGGACCCGCCTGTGCGTTTTCGGAAGGCTGTTCCCACTGCATGGCTAAGGTTGGAGATCACCGAGGGCATGAACCGGCAAGTCCGGCGCATGACTGCCGCCATTGGCCACCCATGCCTGCGCCTGATCCGGTATTCCGTGGGCCCATACCTTCTCGATGAGCTTCAACCCGGTCAGTGGCGCCACGGCTGAGCGCACAACAACAGCCCCACTCAGGCCCGTCCAGACTCAATCAACCAGCCGACCACATCGGCGATGGTCTCGTCGGCGGGGCGGTAGGTGTAGCCCAACTCCTGCCGGGCCTTGGAGCAATCGACGAACCAGAACAGGGTGCCGTAGTCCACGATGTCCGGAATGACTGGAGTGGGCAGGCGCAGCTTTGCCAGCCCCTTGATCACTGCTTTGGTGATTCCATTGGGCAGCTGCAGGATGTACTTGCCCTCTTGACCCCCCGCCTTCAGAGTCTTCTCCATCACCTCGCGGACAAACAGGTTCTCTCCACCAAGGATGTAGCGCTCACCACCTCGCCCCTTCTCAAGTGCGCCGATGATGCCATTGGCGATGTCCTCCACGTGGGCAACGGCTGTGCCTCCGTACAGAGACATCACAGGCCAATCCTTCAGCGCATCGAGCAAATAGCTGGCGGTAATAAGGTCCTCGTCCTCCGGGCCATAGACCTCGCAGGGATTCACAGTGATTACCGGCAAGCCATCCGCAGCGAACTCAGCACAGATGGCTTCCGCTTCATGCTTGGCCCCGGCGTAGATGTAGGTCTTGGGGTCGAGAGTAAACGACGCCGTTTCGTCGAGTACTTCGGGCTCCACCGTGCCATTGATCGCCGCAACTGAGGAGACAAAAACCGTTCGCAGGCTCCCGGAACGCTTGGCAGCCTCCAAGACATTTCGCGTGCCATCCACCACCACGATTCGCATCACAGGCGACCGGATCTGGTCCCATGAACTGATGCTCGCCAGGTGAATCACGCCATCGCAGCCAGCCATACCCGCCACAAGGGAGTCCACGTCTCGGACGTCGCCCACATGCCGCTCAAAGGGAACCATATCGATGCGATGGGTCTTGCTCGTCTCGCGAACCAGGCACCGAATCTCGTGGCCTTGGGCATGCAACTGACGCACCACCCGGCTGCCAATGAACCCATTCCCTCCTGTAACAAAAACCTTCATGTCGCCTCCATCGATCGCGGCCGCTCATAACCAGCGGCACACAGATGTGTTTTCGATTAAGCGCATGCCCCGGCCCTTGCCGTTTCTTTGGAGAAATCATGGAGAGCATCGCACGCCGCACCCACACCTGCGGAGAACTTCGTCCAGATAATGCTGGGCAGACCGTCACCATTCAAGGCTGGGTCGACTCTGTTCGCGACAAAGGTGGCGTGATGTTCCTCATCATGCGCGACCGCTACGGCACCGTGCAGGTCACCCTGGACGAACGCTGTGGCGAAGCCGCGTGGACCGACGCCAAGGCAGCCCGCCTGGAGTACGTGCTCGAGATCGAAGGCGAAGTGCATCAACGAACTGAGCACGCTGTGAACCACAAGATGGAGACCGGTGGCATCGAGGTCGTAGCGAGCCGCGTTCGGATGCTCTCTTCCACCAAGCCCCTGCCCTTTACCATCACCTCAGAAGCCAAAGCCACCGAGGAAGTTCGCCTCAACTACCGCTACCTAGACCTGCGACGGCCATCGATGCAGAATGCGCTAATGACGCGGCACCGGGCTGCGCTGGCCACCCGAAACTACATGGATGCACAGGGCTTCTGCGAAGTGGAGACCCCCATCCTGAATCGGTCCACACCCGAGGGCGCCCGCGACTACTTGGTTCCGAGCCGTGTGCACCCGGGGCACTGGTACGCCCTGCCCCAGAGCCCCCAGATCTTCAAGCAACTGTTGATGGTATCTGGAATGGACCGCTACTTCCAGATTGTAAAGTGCTTCCGAGATGAAGACCTCCGAGCCGATCGCCAGCCAGAGTTCACACAGATCGATGTGGAGATGAGCTTCGTGACGCGCGACCAAATTGTAGAGGTGGCCAACGGCCTGGTCCGCCACGTGTGGTCCAAGGTTATCGGCGTCGAGATTGGTGAGATCCCGACCATCACCTACCACGAGTCCATGGACCGCTTCGGCCGAGATGCCCCAGACATGCGCTTCGCCATGGAGCACACTCAAGTTGACTGGTCTGGATCCGAGTTTCAAGTGATCTCTGGAGCCATCGAGAAGGGCGGCATCGTGAAAGCGATGGTCGTCAAGGGTGGTGTCGAGGGCACCAGCCGCAAGGTCCTCGATGGATGGACCGACTTCGTGAAGCGGTACCGGCTCAGTGGATTGCTCTGGGGCAAGGTCAACGAAGACGGCTGGTCTGGGCCACTGTCCAAAGTCGAAGAACAGTACCGAGACATGATTCCCGGCGTTGAGACCGGCGATGTCGTTCTCGTGGCTGCGGGTCCAGCTTCCCATGTTCACGCAGGCCTCGGAAAGCTCCGCGAGCACATTGCCCGCGACCGGGACCTCATTCCCGCCGACACGTTCGCGATGGTGTGGGTCGTGGACTTTCCCGCCTTCGAGCAAAACGAAGAGACTGGAGACTGGGCCTCCATGCACCACCCGTTCACCAAGCCCCTCGATGAGCACATTGGCTGGCTGGGTACGGACAAGATGGGCGACATCCTCTCGGATGCGTACGACCTGTGCTGCAACGGCACGGAGATTGGCGGTGGCTCCATTCGTATCCACGACGCCGGTATCCAGGCTCAGATCT
>CAWVVG010000375.1:0-4000 GCA_963932775.1 uncultured bacterium | reverse complement strand
GACGGAGAGGTACTCCTTCATCACCAGGGGGTCTTTACAGCCGGTAAACATGAGTAAGGAGATGAGTGGTGCCACACGCATGGGTCGTTCTCGTATCAAAAGGTGTATAGGTATCGAAGGTTTAGGCGGGTCACGGCGAGGGTTTCGGCAACGGCCCCCCCGTCGAGTCCTTGGTTTCCAAATTGGGCCCGGGCCTCGTGCCAACCCACCGTGGACTGAAGGCGGCCGGAGCCTATGGCAATCTCGCATCCCCCAGCGACGGAGGGGCCCAGCGCTATGTTGGTGGAGCTCTGTTCACCATCGGTCCGGGTAGCGATGAACAGCCCAAGACCTACCGAAGCGATCGGCTGAACTGGGCCTGCAGGGTAGGGAACGTGTACGCTTATTCGTGCGGAAATGGGAATCACCGTGGTCCGGTAATCGGCCTCGTAGAGCAGGTATCCACCCGTCGGATCGGTGATGTGGTGGTTCTCTTCGACCCGTATTCGGTGCCAACCGATGGAGGCGCCCGCACTGAGAAGCTGTGCGTACACTGGCAATCGGCCAGTGATGCCAATGTGAGCGACCGCATTGGTTCCCCTGGCTGGGATTCCTACGCCGGTCTCGATACCGGCAGCCGCGGTAAGCTGTGGGCTCTGCGTTGGCGTAGGCACGGCCCTAGGCTTGGGTGGTGGTGCTTCGGCCTGAGGAGGCTCGATGGGCTCAATCGGATCAATCGGTTCGACCACAGGCTCGGGGCTAAACGCCACCACAGGCGCTTCGACTCCGGCGGGCAGTATGAGTACGGTTGGGTTGTCTCGGTCCGTCACCCGGACAAAGAAGTCCGGTCCACCCTGGGGGGCATGCAGACTGAGCTGCTGTCCACCCGGAGGAACGGCGAGGGGAGAGCGGTCCGACTTGGATGGGTATCCACCAAGCCTGTCTTGGATGGTTCCACTGCTGATGGATTCACCGGGGACGCTGAGGGTGCGGATTAGCTGCCCATCCCCCAAGGCCTTGAGTGGAGCATCCTTGGAGTACTGTCCTGCCCCGGCCATGCGTCTGCGAGACTCGATCATAAGCTTCACTGGTCCGGGTGTGTCGAACACCAGGGTGCTTCCAGATGAGAGGGGTAAATATTGCTCCGTCTTGTTCTTGATGCGGATGGCGGTCGTCGACGGACTCGCAGGGGCCTCCGACTGGGCGTAGATTGGGAGCGCAAGCATGAACAGTAGATGCATCATGTTCACTCCAACCCGTAGACTTGGATTTCGTTCAGGCCGGGGCCAAGCCCGTCAAAGTCATCGGCGTAAAAGCGGAGGTAGCGTGCAGCGACCGGTTCGCTCTCCTCGGTAATAAAGAACAGGTCACTCTCCAGGCTCGCAGTACCTGTCGCGATGGTGGTGGCCTCATCTCCAAAGGCTCCAGTGACCGAGGCTTCGATGCGGTAGTCGGTGGTGGCCCGGTTCATGTAGCTTCGGTTGTGGGTGTTGGCCCAGCGCACACGCAAGACACCGACAATGTCCGAAAATTCGAGTTCGACCCAAGCCGCACTGTCATTTTCGCCAAGCCACATTGTGTAGTGAAGCTCCGCTGACTCCCGGGTGTCGTTGTCGGTAGTGTTGTCGGCAGTGAACAAGGGGTTGAGGGTCGACGACGCGCTCGCAGTGGAATCGAGGGCGAGATTCTCACCCAAGGGGCACGCTTCGTCGCCGGTATACAGGTCCACGATCTCCGATGGACTCAGGGCACCGTCGTACAACTGAAGCTGGTCGATGGCGCCGTTGTATGCCCCACCTACATCGAAGAAGGACCCGATTGTGAGGGGTTGGGTGTTGGTGGCCGGCAGTGCCCCAAATGTGGGCGTGCTGCTCGAGAGTGCACCATCCACAAAAATACTCAGTTCACCGCCATCGAAGACTCCGACGATGTGGTGCCAGTTTCCATCGGTCACACCTGTGGCAATGGTGGCCCACTCGGTCCCCGCATCGTCATCAAAGCCAAAGATCAACATGTCAGTGTAGAGGGCCAAGCCATACGTGGACGGGTCGCCCTTGGCCGCCAAGACCTCCAGGTCGGTTGTTGGACCATCTCGGAGAATCCACATTTCCATGCTGATTGCGTCGCCACCAGCGAGCGCTGGGCTGTGGGGTACGGTGACCACGCCACTCCCTTCTACGCTGAGCGCATTTCCGAACTGACCGATCACTCGGCCCACCCCGGTCTCTGTTCCATCTGAGCCGTATGGGCTCCAGTCGATGGCTCCGGTGCCGCCATCCTCATCAAAGGCCAAGAGCAACAGTGTGTCGTCGCCACAGGTGTCGTTGTAGTTAACTACGACTTCATCGGCGTCGCTGTTCACATTTCCGGCCACGTCAGCAACGCGCACCACCAGGGTGTTCGTCCCTTCTGAGAGGGGTACATATGCGACCCAAGTGGAGAAGTTGTCGCTGGTGGAGACCGCCGAGGCCCCATTGATCGACACGGAGGAGATGGCAGATTGGTCGTCTGCAGTGCCCACGATTTTGACGTAGCCAATCTCTGTGCTGGCGCTGAGGGCAGGGTCGGTGATGTTCGCATCCGGGCTGATGTCGTCTTCGTCACCGGTGCAGAACTGGGTGTTAGCATCGGCCATGATGGCCACCTCCGCCGCAGCCATTAGCCCCTCTCGAATGGTCAACTCGTCGATGGCTCCTACAAACATATCGGTGGTGCTGGAGTATGCGGGTCGCCCGATGTGCAATGCCGAAGCGTTGGTCAGGAGCGGCTCGGTGAGGGCCTCGGATGCCAAGGCGACCCCGTCCACGTAGATGGTCATCTCGCCGCCGCCGACTGTGGCTGCATAGTGATGCCAGTTTCCGTCACCGAGGGTCGGTGTGCGGCCGGAGGCGAAAACGTAACTACCGCTCGTCGTCACGCCGTAAAAGTACAGCTCGTCTTGGTAGGTCCAGACACTGTAGTTGTATGCTGCACCCTTGGTGAGCACGGCACGCCAGTCGCTTCCGCGGTCATCGGTGCTCATCCACCAGTCGATGGTGAAGTCACCGGTCAGGTCCAAGCTGGGGTCATCGGCAATGGTCATATAGCTCGAGCCATCAAAGGCGAGCCCTCCGAAGAAACGTCCGCCAGTCCACAGAGGGCTGGTGATGGTGGCATCGTTCCCCGCCGGGCTCCCATCTGTCCCGAGCGTACCGAACCCCTCGTCCAAGTGAAGGATTGCGACGCTTCCATCCGCGCTGAGGGTGACTGCGACCGTGTCTGAGTCCGAACCGTCGCCGTTGTTGACGGTGAGCTCGACCTCGTACCTCCCTTCGGCATCGGGCGTGAAGGCTGGGGTGGAAGTCCCTCCGCCCAGCAAGTCCGTGTCCGTCACAGTGGAGTCATCAGGAACGGAGACGAACGACCAGGAGTAGGAGAGACCTGAGCCCGTTGAATCCCCACCACTGAGGTCTACTTCCCCGGTGTCGCAGAGAATCAGGTCTCGGCCTGCATCGGCGGTGGGTCCGTCGGGTCCACCGGGACCACCGCCTCCTCCGGTCACGGTGAGGACGGTGTCGTCGCGGCAGGTGTCGGTGCCATCATCCACGATACTGCGGATGGTGTATGCGCCGACAACGTCTGCGGTGAGCGTGGTGATTCTCAATGTGACCGCGTCGATGGTTGCTGTGGAGCCACTGGGGCGCTCGATGATTCGCCACATATAGGTGAGGGGGTCACCGTCTGCATCGCTCGAGCCTGTGGCATCGAGGATGGCTTCGGTACCGAGGGATACGGCCTGATCGGCTCCGGCATCGCAGTCTGGTGGCGTATTTGGAGGTGTGGCGACGGTGAGTACCATGTCGTCTTGGCACCCATCGGTACCATCCGTTGCAGTGAAGCGGATGGTGTAGGTGCCTTCTCCGTCGGGTGTGAAAGTGGTGAGGCGGAGAGTGACTGAATCGATTGTGGCTGTTGAACCCTCCGGCCTCTCAATGATTCGCCATTGATAAATGAGGTCATCGCCGTCTGGGTCTGAGGTGCT
>CAWVVG010000374.1:0-4028 GCA_963932775.1 uncultured bacterium | reverse complement strand
AGGCAGCAACCGGCGCCATGGCCATGGTGTATTGTTCCAGCATGGCTTCCCACTCAACGAGCGCGGCCTTCATGCTGCGCTGTGCTTTGCGAATCGACCGGCGCATGGCACGGATCTGATCTTGAGACTGGTTCTGTCGGATGGCATTCTGCCACTCGCTTCGCTTGGCGCGGAGGTCGGCGAGGCCGGCCTCGAGGCGGTTTTCAGCCCGAACCAAGTGCTTGCCCATCGCATCCTGAGCGTCATGGGCGTCGTTGCTGAGTTCTTCTCTCCAGGCCTCCCAAGCTTTGCCCCAGTGCTCCATTTGAGCAGCAAAGCGGGACCGGTTCTCCTCAAAGCGACGGCGGAGAATCATGTCGTCGGGAATTCGTCGAAGGTCGTAGACGAGCCCTGTGGTAGAGAGACTGGCAATCAACCACTTGGATGGGTCCCAGTCGTACCAAGCCCGGCCATTTCGATAGTCGGTCTCGAAGGCATGGTGGTAGTTGTGGTAGCCCTCACCAAAGGTAAAGAATGCCAACCAAGCAGAGTCTCGGGCAGTGTTCTGGTCCGAGTAGGGCTGGGTACCGAAGATGTGGGCCCAGGAGTTGATCAAGAAGGTGGTGTGGTGCACCACGACCACGCGGATCAGCCCGGCCCACAGCACCATGTGCAGGATGTCGCCGGTCAACCAGCCCAACAGGACTGGAATGCCCACGTTGTAGATGATGCTGATCTTTAGGTAGTTGCGGTGCTGCCAGGCGCAGATTGGATCCTTGAGCAGGTCCTTCACATTGGAGAGATCGCCACTGTATTGGTTCTTTTGGCAGATCCATAGGATGTGCGAGTACCAGAAACCCCGGAGGGCATTGTAGGGGTCTTCATCGGTGTCCACAAAACGGTGGTGACGGCGGTGGCCTGAGCTCCACTCAATGATGGAGTTTTGCCACGCTGAGGCGCCCGTGATTGCGAACAGAAGCTTGAAGGCTTTTGTGGCCTTGAAGGATCGGTGGCTAAACAGGCGGTGGTAGGCCGTCGTGATGCTCATATTTGCGATCACAAACAAGACAAAGGCCGCGATAAGAGGCTGCCAAGAGAACGTCTGAGTGGCAAAATACCAGATCCCACCCGCGACTGCGAGAGGAGGAGTAAGAAGCAAAAAGATGGTGTTCATCCAAATAATATTGGATGTGTCGATGGCTTTTTTGTTCATGAGTGGGTGTCCTTCGGCGGGCCAAAGTGGGGACCGGCTGCTTAGTGGGCATGGCGCATGTAAGGCAAAATGATTCTCAATGGGAGGGCTGGGGTTCAAAAGATGGGGTGGTGGGGGTGCTTTTCTATCATTTCGTGTGTAGGCTTCCCGGGGTAGGTGCACCAGATGTCTGACTATGCGCGTCGAAATAATTCACCGTCGGTGTCCAGCTCCGAATCAAATTCAACCGGTACGGACACGGTTGTCGATAGCAATGCTGCGGCAGTAGAGGACATGCCCAAAGAGCAGGTCATGATCTATCTGGCCCAGAACAGCGTCACCCACCAAAACGATGAGATTCCAGAGACCTTGGCCGCACTCCAAAAGGCCGACCAAATGGGGCTCGGAAAGAAGAGCATGATTCCGATCTCGGATGATTTTTCCGATGGTCACAGTACGACTCAGTATGCATTCGGAGAGTCCAAAGCCGCTGAAATGACGTGGTGGCATGACGATGCAACCCTGCAGTCTGGCCAGGTCAGAATCAATGGAAACGTGCTCACCCTTGGAGCGAACGATGGGCACATTGAGGCTGCGTCAGCGCTCGATACCGATGTGAGCAAGGGCGTGATGGAGACCATACAGAAGGACTGGAAGACCGCCCTAGAGTTTGTTGGGCTTCCGTCGTCTCGGGCCTCCGAGGTCACAAAGATCTTACTGACGGACTCCAGTGGTGCGGCTCAGTTGATGCATTCTGGCGGCGGTGCCTCCAACGAGATGCTGCAGCTTATCGCCGTACTAAACCGGGCCGAGATGGGAGAGTTTGAGATCTCGTCTTTTGTGCTATCGGGCCACCATTACTCTGGAAGTTCCTACATTTTTGGAGAGAAGGGCGACCACGTATACGACGACGATCAGATCACGGGAGACACGATGGACGTTCGAGACATCGAGCTGTTGTCCAAGGTGTTCCCCACGGCATTTGCTCAGGTCGACAGCATGATGTTCAGTGCATGCAACACCCATGACCTCGGCCTCGAGGCCGAGGGTGGTGGCGAGCGCAGCACCCAGGACTGGGTCTCGAGTACATTTCCCGAAGCGGAGCGGATGACGAACTGGGAGAACATCGCGCCTGGGTCCGACTACGCCGCATTCTTCTCTGGTGAGTTCGCGCTCGATGTGGCCAAAGAGGAGGCGGGACAGAGCGGCGCGTACAACGACTGGCAGTTTACCAAGACCGCTCGAGGCGAGCTGTTTCGGTCCGAGAAAGGCGTCGATGGTAATTTCGAGGAACTTCCCCGCAATCGAAACACGTCGAGCTACCCGCACTACAACGACTACAAGGGTCTTCGGGACAGCAATCACGAGGCGTTTCACAAGCGAGAAGACTTGATGCGGTACATCCTCAAGAAGCTCTAAGCGCCGCCACAGCCACCGAGGCCCTCTCGCAGTTGTGCGCCGGCCTCATGGAGCGGGATTCGATCGGTATCGAAGGGCAGCTCGAGGGCCTGGTCGACCATGGTTCGTTTCCAGTCGAGCTCTATGAATACCTGGTCGGTCAGCCCGGGTCGTGCGCTCCCTCCGAGGTCGGACGGGGACAGCTGTGGCAATGAGAAGGCGAGTACCCGACCGCTTCGGCTGCACGCATCTTGGGCGTTCTCGCAGCCGGAGTCCGTGACGATTAGCCGTTGAATTTCTCCGTCCCATTCCACTTCTCGGGTGAATCCAAATCCCGGGTCAGTCACGGTGCCATCGGCCAGATATGTCGGTGGCTCGAGCCCATTGAATTGGGCGAATCCGATGGTGCCTTCCCTGTGATCTGTACCGACCTCGGATGCGCCCAAGCTGTGGGCGTAGATGAGCAACTCACCGGCAGGGGTATCGACAAATTTTCCGCTGTGTACGGCGGTTAGGTGGCCGTCTTCAGGAAACACCCACACCCGGTCGGGCTGAGAACGGTCCGATACATCCCACAGCGCGATTCGGCCTTCATTGGTAGGGCTGCCCGAGTGGTCAACCCCGCCCTTGAACGTGACGAGGAGATGGTCTCGTCCATCGACGGTCAGTGCTTGGACGAGGTTTGGGTACCGCTCGTCTCCCCACTGAGGATGCTGGCTGGACAAGATCGCAACTACGTCACCGGTCTCGGCTCCAAGGGCCGGCGTTTCGATCCATAGCACTCGAGAGTTGGAGGTATCCGATACGACCAAGACCTCATCACTCACGTTTATGGTGGTGTGTGCGCCGTGCAGGTGACACAGGGGCGCTTCACCGTCCAGATCACAGTCGAAGCCGGACTGAAGCTCCCGTGGGATCGATAAATTGCGGACGCTCCACAGGGCCTCGGGCGGGTCGCTGGGACGGACCAGACTCACAATTCCTGGCGCGAAGGGCCGATCCGGATCTCTCAAGGTGGCGGTAATCAGGAATCTGTCGTCGTCATCGACCGGCTGGTGACTCACCCCAAACATCAGACAAGGCCGTGCCAATTCACTGGCTCTGGGGCCACACTGGTCTGGAAAAATATCACTGAGGCAGAGCTCTCCTTCAACCCTACCGTGCTCGTCGCTGGCCACGAGCAATTTGCCGGTCGAGGTCTCACTCACCACATATAAGCTTCGCTCGGTCCCGGTTTCGGCCCCGGGGCTTGAGGTGTCTGGAGACTTGCTGGATGTGCAGGCCATCAACAGCATGGGAATGAGGGCTGGTTTCATGGGATGGGAACGGCTCCGGGTGCGGACCAAGAGATTCTTCCAGCGGCGGCAAACCGCTGGTGCACGTCGATTAGCCACGACTGAAGAAGGCCAGCCTCACAACTCTCGCCCATCCAGCGGTGGTCGTCCACCTCACATTCGTC
>CAWVVG010000373.1:0-4041 GCA_963932775.1 uncultured bacterium | reverse complement strand
ACCTTCAAGGATGTTCAAGCGGCGTCTCGATTGCCCAATGCTACGCGCGATAGCCGAGGCCGTCTCCGGGTGGGTGCGGCTGTGGGTGTCGGTGCAGACTGCCTTGTACGTGCCGCACACCTCGTAGAGGCCGGCGTGGACTTGTTGGCGATCGACACGGCTCATGGCCACTCACAGGGTGTGTTGGACGCGACTCGACTGCTCCGGGATACCTACCCAGACCTGCCTTTGATTGCCGGAAATGTAGCTACGGCTGCCGCCACCCAAGCCTTGATAGATGCGGGTGCAGATTGTGTGAAGGTGGGAATCGGACCGGGCTCCATCTGTACTACCCGAATCGTTGCTGGAACTGGTGTCCCTCAACTCACTGCAATTGCGGACTGTGCGGAAGTCGCCCACGCCGCGGGCATCTGCATCGTGGCGGATGGCGGTATTAAGTATTCTGGGGATCTCGCCAAGGCCATTGCCGCTGGCGCCGATGTCACGATGATTGGCTCGTTGCTGGCCGGTACAACCGAGTCCCCAGGTGAGTTGGTTTTGTACCAAGGACGGTCCTACAAGGCGTACCGGGGAATGGGCTCAGTTGAAGCGATGCGGGCCGGGTCCTCCGACCGGTACTTCCAAGATGGCGCTGAGGAGGGCGGCGGTAAGCTCGTGCCGGAAGGAATCGTTGGGCGTGTACCGTTTAAGGGTGCGCTTAAGGACACCGTGTACCAGCTGATGGGCGGACTTCGTGCTGCGATGGGGTACACCGGGAGCAAGGACATCGCCGCGATGCACGAAGGTGCACGGTTCGTTCGGATCACTTCAGCGGGTCTGAAGGAGAGTCATGTTCATGATGTGATCATCACCCATGAAGCACCGAACTATTCTCAGTAGGCTGTTTACCCATCGACAAACAAAAAACGCCGGCATTGCTGCCGGCGTTTTTTGTTGCAGTGAGCGACAGCTAAGTCTTCACTTGATGGCCACTCGGATCTCAAGGACTGTGCCCTTCGGTCCAGGAACGCCGCCCTTCAGGAAGATCAGATTGCGTTCGGTGTCGATCTTGGCAACTTCGATGTTCTGAATGGTGACTCTTTCGTTGCCCATCTGTCCGGGCATCTTCTTGCCCTTCATGACGTGTCCGGGAGTCAGGCGAGTACCAATGGAACCACCATGACGGAAGAACTCGTGGGTACCGTGGCTGCGAATGAAACCAGCGAAGTTGTACTTCTTCATGACGCCTGCGAAACCGCAGCCCTTTGAAGTGCCGGATACATCGACCTTGTCGCCTTCACTAAAAATGTCGGCCACAGCAATGTTTCCACCGACTTCGAATCCACTGGTGTCATCGAGACGGAACTCAGTGACCGTGCGACGGGCAGCGACGCCAGCCTTCTTAAAGTTTCCGGCTTCTGCCTTCGAGATGTTCTTTTCAGAGCGCTCGCCGTAGCCAATCTGAACGGCGTTGTACCCGTCCCTGGAGTCGGCTGACTTAAGAGCCAACACAACATTGGATGCCGCATCGAGAACTGTCACCGGGGTGACGGTTCCATTCTCAGCAAACAGGCGGGTCATTCCCATCTTTTTGGCCAACAGGCCTTTCGTAGCTGCCATGATAATCTCCTCGCATTGGACGGCGTCTTGCGCCTTCTTACGGTTGGGTCTCGGAGTTGAGACCACGCGATCTACCCTGAAATATGGGGTAGAGCAAGCAAATCAGCCCTGGTAGGGGCCGAAAGGTCTGGTCAGATATGGAGTACCCTTAGAAGGTGTACTTCACCGTTCCAGTGGCAGACGCACCAAGGTCGAACCCGACTGCGTAAAAAATATCTACATCCATTCCCAATGAGAAGTGGGAGAGCTTGGTGTAATACTCAAAGGTTGGACCACCGAGTACGACAGGATGAGGCTCATCGTGGACTGCGGGGCGGTTCCCCTGCCAAGCGCCGCCGGTTCCTTCTCCTACAACCTCTTCTGCGTAGTACTTGTCGTCCATAAGTAGAGGTGACATAAGGATTCCACCACCCAGACGAAGACCGATTCCGATTCGGCGAGTAGGGTAGAAGCTCGCTTCGTAGAGGCCCACAAAGGTGTAGGTACGAAGGTCGCCTTGGATGCAAGAACCATTGGTGAAGCAGCCTGCTGCCCCTTGCTCCTCATAGTCGGCACCGTTGTTGATCCCCTGAAAGAAGCTGACTTCCCAGGCCATCGAGATGGCCTCGGTGTCAAAGAAGTCCTGCCCGACAGCCAACGCGATCGACGTGCCGGGCTTAACCCACGGCGCGTACCTTCCTAGGTAGAAGCTCGCACCCACGTTGGTCTTGGCGTACGTCCCTTTCACGATTTCTCGCATGGCACGTTTCTTCTTGGGCTTTACGCCCTGTTCTTCGGCTTCGTACTCCTCGTAGGTCTGAGCGTCTGCATCGGTTGCAGCCGTCAGTGCGAGGAGAGCGAGTAGTCCAGTCTTTGCAAGCATAGTCATGTGCATCTATCCATTGAGTTCAGCCACGTAACCGAGGGACTCCAGCCTTACGAAGGCTGGAAGATGAACGGGTAGGAGACGATAACGATACCGCCGCCCTTGGGCTCTGGGAATTTGAACCGCATGAAGCGGCTATTAATGCATCCTTCGACCGCCTTGTTCGCCATGGTAGTGGTCTTAGTGGATGCCTTTGATACCGATCCAGTCTTGCTGATAACAAACTTCACTGTGACCTTTCCACCGAGGGTTGGGTTCTTCGGAAGCTCACGTTGGTAGCAATAGCGGATTTGGTTCATGTGTTTCTTGATGACTGCGTCAATCAGAGACTTGTCGAGTGCTCCCAGGATGATCGGATCGCCACCAATGCGGCCGATTCCACCTTCACCCTTGGCGCCGAAGTTTCCACCGCCGGAGCCGTAGCCAGACTTGCCTGAACCACGACCCTTGGTGCCGAGTCCACCCAGGCCAGCAGCGGTACCACCGCCACCGAGTCCTGACCCACGAGCACCGAGACCGCCGGAACCAATCTGGGTTCCCTTGGCTCCAATGAGGCCGCCGATTCCGCCTGCGAGATCAGAGCTCAGATTCGAAGTTCCGAAGACTCCATCCAGCTCTCCACCATCACGGAGCGCACCGAGAACACCCGCATTTTCAGCGACTTCGGTGTCCAGTTTCTTCTTCTGGAGTTCGACCTTGTTGCCCTTGGCTTTCTCCATCTTGGCGTCTTTTTTACCGACCTTGCCTTCTTCTTTCTTGGCCTTTTCGCCTTCTCCTGCATCAGGATTTGCGTCTGGCTTGTTCTTTTCCTTTTGCGGCTCTGGCTCTGGCTGGTCAAGGAGCATCTCTACAAAACGGTCCGGAACTTCCATGATGTCGCTCTGGGAAGGCGGCGGAGAGTTCAGGAAGATCACAAAGACCATCGCGAGCAGGAACAACATGAATGATGTGAGTCCGAGGAACAATGGGTCGCGGTCTTCACCACTGCCCTTGGCTACCTGCAGTCCTGGCGCAACCATCTGGGCAAAGAAGATGACGTTGCCCATGTCCGCTACGATTCGGGTGTCGTCCTGGATGGGCACTTCGTAGCGGCCTTGGCCGACAGAAGTAGCAACAC
Source organism: uncultured bacterium (assembly GCA_963932775.1). Taxonomy (GTDB): domain Bacteria; phylum Myxococcota_A; class UBA796; order UBA796; family UBA796; genus UBA796. The sequence goes on along the minus strand of CAWVVG010000373.1, from coordinate 460 downwards.
CGGACTCGATGACCTGCTGAAACGTGTTTCGTTGGTCTCCAATGTCGACAAAACCAGTCCACTGGTCCGACATGTTGAACACGTAGTGTCCGCCTGCCTCCGTGAAGATTTGGTAGTCGTCGTGGGGAAGATCTTCCGGCGGCACGTAGAAGTCATTTCGCCGTTCTTCGGAGGCTTCCGAGAGGGTGGGGGCGAGCAACCAAGCAATTTTAGCAAAACCAGGTGGCACCCAACCCATGGGCAGGCCCACAAAGCGCCATCGGTAACCAGTAGATGAACCGATCTCGATGGAGCCTTTCCCCGCGGGGTAGTGCTTGACGTCCATTACCGAGTCAGACCAGATCTCTGCGACCTCGAGCACCTTGGCTTTCTTACGGTCGATGCCAGCATCGCTGCTCGCGGTGCCTGAGCGCATGACGAATGCCATGACGTCTTCACTTTCATCCTTTTCGGCAGCGGC
>CAWVVG010000372.1:0-4045 GCA_963932775.1 uncultured bacterium | reverse complement strand
AATGGTCGGGATGCTCGACAACCACTGCTCGACTCAAGGGACCCATCAGGACACGTGCCATTCTGCCTCCAGGGGCTCTTCATAACCGTAGATCCCACCATTTAATCGCCGGACGGAAGGCAATTTATTTATTTTTATCGCCGCCCCCCTAAACAAGTACCGGTGAATTTCCGCATTTGTACCTGTACCGCACTCGGTCTTCAAACAATACTCTTCCCAGGTCCCACCCATGAATCGTCTCGCACTTATCCCGCTCGCACTCCTCGCAAACGCATGCTCCTCTCAGACCGACATTGAGGCCATGTCCGAAGATGTGGAGGCTGACGTTCGTGAAGTTTTGGAGCAACAGGGTGTGGACACAGAACGCAGCGCCGTAGAAGACCGCCGAGTCCGGAAGCGCGTCATTACTCAAGCTGTGAGACAGTTTGAAGACCTCATCAAGGCAGAAGACTGCACCATCGAAGGCGTGGCGATTGCTGACTGGCGCGACCGCACCTTTAAATACCGTGGAATGGCGATGAGCCTGGACGCCAAGCCCATGGCCACCATCTCCGGTATTCTCACCTATGATGACAACAACAGTGGTGAGATCTTTGGAGCCGCGATCCACAGCTCTGGTGACATAGAGTCTCTGGACATCGAGGGTCTGTGGATGGGCCGCCACATCGAGGCTGATGTCTTCATTGGACACACCAATGTACTCAACGAAGACGAGCTCACCTTGTTTGCTACTCGCAAGCAACGGGGCCTCAATGGGCACTTCATTGGAGTGTTGGCCAACTGCAACTAAGCCAACTCTTCGGCTATAAACGGGTGCCCTCTGGGTGCCCGTTTTTGTGTGTGGTCGGGCCAAAAATACCAGATGACCCCCCTCAAGGGCTGACAACACCACGAAACCGGCGGCCGTGCTGGATGCGGACCGGCTCCACGCCGACTGAGCAATGTTCTCCTGTATGAGTCACCTCGACCTCGTAGCCAGGAAGCAACACTGCCCATTCCTCGCCGAAGTCCGCCCACGCTTTGCAGCGCCCTTCACCCTCAAAGGCCTCCTTTGCAATGCGCCGAGCGGTGTCCTCCACAAATGCCTGCTCCAGAGCATCCGCTGATTCGATGGCGGCCTGTATTGACTTGGCTCGCGCCCCTTCATCAAGTCTTCCCGGTACCAACACAAACCGATGTTCTTCGGGAATCGGCACATCACCCAGCGGAGCAACAACCGTGCGCAGCGGGACATTCACTCGGAGCAGTCCACCCTCCCCTTGAAAGCTGGGCTCCACATCGAACCCCACCACCAACTCCGCCCCATCCGCGCTCAACATCCCTTCCACAGGCCGGGGGGTGAGCCACCAGGTGTCGTGAACCGATACGATGGGCGAGCGATCACCGCGAAAACGCATTTCTCCGACCGTTTTACCGTCCGTCTGCAGCAAGAACGCCCCATCTGCCCAGAGAAGCTGTTCTTCTTCGAGAGCCACCGCTGACGTGGCGGCAGCCTGCTCCCGTCGTTCAGGAGTCAACTTGACGCGCTTCAGGTGCAGCTGTGACTCTCCTGGCCGTGTTCCGAGGGGTATCACTCCAGACTCACCCTCGATCCTGAGGGCCGCGATGGCCTCTCCGAGTCCGGTACCTACACGAAAATGAAGCCAGGTCACACCACTCGGATCGCTCACTACGTCCGCCCTAACTTCACCATCGGTTCCAAATCGAGGTCCCCACAACCCAATCCTGACTTCGTTATTTCCACATCCCCCGACCGAGCTGACATGCGCGATCACACCGTCACCCTCCAAATCGAAGGGCGTTTCGAGAGCGCCAGACCCCACAGAACAAGCCAACATCCACCACATACAAAGTCCGTATCCTTCCGCAGAAACGATGGCCGCCTCACGCGTACGTTGACCATCTTGCCACGGTGTGTAGTCTCATGGGGTTCAAAGGGTCCAACATGCCTAACGCCGCTCGACAAACAGACATCTCACTCAACCCCGCCGATGCCCATGGCTGCGTAGCCTGTCCGCATCCTGTTTCTGGGCCAGCGCTAACCGGTTCGGCCGATGTTATCGTCGCTGGGGCGCCCCAACTTCGGGGAACGGGCATGGACAATGGCATGCACGCTGCTTGCTGTGGCCCCAACGTATGGTTTACCTTGCAAGGAAGCGGAACGGTCATGGTCAACGACCAGCCTGCGGTCCGTATGGGTGACATGACCACCCATTGTGGCGGAGTTGGAACAATTATTTCAGGCGCCGGAAACGTCATCATCGGCGGCTAAAGCCCGCCCTAAAACACGAGGAACACATGCCACGGCTCACAGATCGACACGGACGCCCCGTCTCAGGCCAAATGCCTGGTCTCGTCGAGGCGATCGTCGTCGACAACATCGACCCCCAGCGTTTGGGGCGGGTAAAAGTTAAATTTCCATCCCTTCCGGACATGCCGCAGAGTTTCTGGGCTCGGCTCATGATGCCCATGGCCGGCCAGGAGCGTGGGTGGATGACGATTCCCGAAAAGGAAGATGAGGTGCTCGTCGCCTTTCTCCATGGCGACTTCCAGCATGCGGTGATTCTTGGCGCACTGTACAACGGCGTTGACACACCGCCCTACGCCAACGAAGACGGCATGAACAACCTTCGTGTCTTTCAGTCTCGTTCAGGCCACCGCCTGACCTTTGATGACACAGTGGGCGCTGAACGGGTGGAACTCATCCTCCATAATGAAGAAATTCGGATCATCTGGGACTCAGCAGGAAAGGTCCTTGGCATCTATTCTGGCAAGGACATCGTCATTGAAACCCAGGACACATTCTCTCTGAAATGCACCGACTTCATTCTCGATGCCTCTCAAAATATCGACATTCAAGCTGGAAAGACTGCCAATCTCAAGTCCGGGGTTTCCACCTCGATTGACGGCGGACAAAACATGGTCATTAAAGCTGGCATGCTGCAAATCAACTGAGGCACCCACTTGTTCATCAGCACCACCATCGCCATCGTGACCGACAACGTCGATCCCAGCAAGATGCACCGAATCAAAGTGAAGTTCACCACTGAGACTGTCAACGGTATCTTCTCTCAGAGCTCGTGGTGCCGAATGATGATGCCCATGGCGGGCCGGAACCGGGGCATGGTCATGCTTCCGGAGGTCGGAACCGAGGTCATGATTGGCTTCGCATTTCAGTCCATGACCCCCTACGTGCTCGGTGCTGTTTACAACGGCGTTGACCTGCCCGAGCCCTATCGAAACGATGACTGTTTGAACAACGTTCGGGTCTTCTGGTCCCGCAATGATCACATGGTGGTGTTCGATGACACCGAAGGCATGGAAAAGGTTGGATTTGGCGCACAAGCACCCACCCGGCTCGACGTGACGAGTGCAGGTATTCATTCCGTACTCGACAGCAGCCAACAGACCATCACCACAAAATGTGACGGCAACACGATCGTCGAGGCAAGCCAGAAGATCTCCATCAAGTGCAAAGACTTCAAACTCGAAGCCAGCAAGTCAGTGGACATTGAGTCGGGCAAGTCCACAACAGTCGCAGCAGGAATGGATGCAACCATCGATGGAGGTAGCACCGGGACGTTCAAGGCAGCCATGGTGGGGTTGAACCCCAGTGCGCCAGCAGCGAAGCCCGCAAGCTCACTGGTGTCCCCTCTCCATAAACACAGTCCTACAGAAGCGGGCATCATAGGAAAGGCTGGGCAAGCGGCATCATCAACCACAGCGGTCACCGGTGAAGGCCAAGGTCAAGCCGGTGAAGCCAGTGAAGCCTCCTCCGAGGAAGGCACTGCACCCGCATCGGGAACTCCCACACCTAAGGGGGATGACTGGGACAAACTTCGGGACAAGACGAAAGACGCTGTCGGCGATGCTGTTGGTGAGACGGCCGGAAAATTAGCCGAGAAGATGGCTGAAATGGTCGTAGATGAGGCCTTTGATCGGATTGAAGATGCAGTCTCCGATGCGATTGGCGGCGGGACCGGTGGCAGACCAGGCGGCGGCAGACCAGGCGGCGGCAGACCAGGCGGCGGCAGACCAGGCGGCG